>NZ_PJBX01000178.1:0-105489 GCF_002836335.1 Psychrobacter sp. Sarcosine-02u-2
ATAAAAGCGCGAAAATATTATAAAGTGCTACTGGTGCAAATTTTCCTTGCTTGCTGTGCGACTTCGTCGCTCCAGAGGCTGCGCAAAATTTATCCCAGCAGCATTATCTTTTATTAGGGGTAAACTAGAAACGCCATCTCAGACACTTAGAAACTTAGATTTTAGCGCTTTAGTAATCAAATAATCCAACCACTAAACCGTTAAAACGCGGCGCGAGATATCTTGATACTCTTGCGATGATAAACGTGGGCCGAATTGCTGAATCACTTGGGCGGCGATTTCGCTGGCAAGTCGTCCACATTCTGGCAAGCTATAATGCTGCGATAAAGCATATAAAAACGCCCCAGAATAGTTGTCGCCGGCACCATTGGTGTCAATAACATTAGTAACAACTGGCGTTGGAACCTCATAAATTTCAATCTCAGACTCATCATTGGGCTTATGAGCGATAATAGCGCCATTGGGACCATCGGTAACGACTGCTGTCTGACAATGTTCAAGTAGGGCACGCGCCGCCGACTTATGCTGTTTTTTATCGGTGAATAATTTGGCTTCTTCACTATTACAAAATATCACCGCAACCTTATTGCCGAGCATATTAAGCAGGCCTTCTTTGGCAAACTTTACCACGGCAGGATCAGCAAAGCTGACGGCAATTTTGGCGCCATTGATACCAGCTTGTTGGCGTAGTTTGGTCATCGCAGGCTGGATGCCTTCGGACATCGCCAAATAACCTTCTAAATATAACCAGCCAGCTTGGGTTAATGCTTCAAAGTCGACGTTATTAGCGGTGATATCGCTTGAGGTACCAAGGAATGTTTGCATGGTACGCTCACCATCTTCGGTCACTGCTACCACGCATGAGCCAGTCACGCCGCCTGCATGGATGGATTGCGGGGAGGTGGCAACGCCCGCTTCGTGTAAGTCTTTTAGGTAAAAATCGCCTTGTTTGTCATCGCCGACGCGGCAAGCATAGAAAGGTTTACCGCCCAAACTTGCAAAGGCATACATTGCATTGGCCGCTGAGCCGCCGCCTGCTTGTTTTGATGGCGCAATATCGGCCAATTTAAAATACGCCAATAACTGATGCTGCTCTTCGAGTCCTGCAAGCGTCATATTGCCTTTGGTCAGGTCGGTTTCTTCTAGCGCTGCATCCGACAGCAGGTATTCGTGGTCAACCAATGCATTACCTATCGCCATCACATCGTACATACTGTTTCTCTCCTCAATGAATTTATCAGTTTTTAACCTATATTTTTTAGCTAAAAATTATTCTGCTTGCAGTTCAAGTAGGCGCTGATAAAGCGCGTTCTTTTTGACGCCTGTGATATCAGCGGCCAAAGCGGCAGCTTTTTTAACCGATAAATCCTCTAATAAACGCTGTAATAATTTATCGTGGATACTGATATCATCATCGTCCTGCGCCATATTTACCCCAGCGACGACCACGACGATTTCACCGCGTTGCTGATTGTCATCAGCTTTGACAAATTCGACCAATTCGCCAAGCGTGCTTTTATGCACGGTCTCAAAGGTTTTGGTCAATTCACGGCAAAACGTCACTTCGCGCTCTGCACCAAAAATAGCTGCCATATCTTCTAAGCTAGCAACAATACGGTGCGGCGCTTCATAAAATATCAAAGTTTCGGTACGTGAATTGAGAGTCGTTAATTGTTTTTGGCGACCGTGGGTTTTGGCTGGTAAAAAACCAATAAAGCTAAAACGGTCTGAGGGCAATCCTGCAACCGATAGCGCAGCAATAGCAGCAGAAGCACCAATAATAGGAGAGACGCGAACACCAGCAGCATGAGCGGCTTGTACCAATTGATAACCGGGATCGCTAATCAGCGGCGTGCCAGCATCACTAATCAAGGCAACCGAATGACCTTGCTGAATCATCTCAATAATTTTGGGGGTTTGAATGGCGCTATTATGTTCATGATAGGCCCAAAGTTTATGATGACCTTTTTGTTTGGCAGCGCCATCAGAGTCGTTTTCGGCAGCGTTTTTATAGTTGTGTACGGTTACTTCATCTGTATCTTTGTCACCTTTGGTGTTAATACCAAAATGTGACAATAACTTGCCTGAGGTGCGGGTGTCTTCGCAGGCAATGATAGCAACCTGTTTTAAAATATCAATTGCGTGCGGTGTCATGTCGCTTAAATTACCAATCGGCGTGGCAACGATATAAAGACAAGCTGGCATCGCGGTAGGGCTAGACATGAAAACCTCGGAGTATTAAGAAATTGTCTTAAGAAAGAGCATTAAAAACGCATATAAAAAGCGATTATGAAAACGCGAAAGTGGTTAGTTTAGCATGATGTGCTATGATAATTCTCAAATGTTCCGCTGACCGATAGCCATGATAATAAAAGCCCGTGATGGTAAATAACAAACCTCTAACCCTGACTTCGCCGACCCAGCGTCAAGGCAGCTGTTTTGAGCAGCAGGCGTGTGAGTTTTTACAAGCGCAAGGCCTGATTTTAATCGCGCAAAATTGGCAGCAACCAAAAGTGGGTGAGCTCGACTTAATTATGCTAGAAAAAGGGCAGGCGTGGTCGACACTGCTATTTATTGAAGTGCGGCAACGGCAGCGTTCAGGATTTGGTGATGCTGCCCTTAGCTTGACGAAAAATAAGCAACATAAAATTATCAAAGCAGCCCGCTATTTTTTGCAGCAGCATCCTGAATATAATGACTTCGAATGCCGGTTTGATGTGATAGCCTATAATACCAATGTCAATACTAGTGCCAGTCATAAAAACAAGAGTAATGAGGTTAAAGAAACGACGTCAAAAAACACTCAACCAGAATGGCTACAAGGCGCTTTTATTGCCTCGGCTTGGTAATAGGTTTTTTAGCGTGAGTATTTTAAAAAATTAAGCCCGATAACTCAGTTAAAAAGTAAAATAAATAAGCGTAACAAGTTACCGTTACCAAAAGCCTAAACGCCTCGGGTAAATATTCAGTAAAGTAGCGCCATTAAAAAGTCATTAACTACATAAAGCGCCTACCTTATTATCAAGCGTCACACTATTAATTACCAGCTACTCACTAGTTAATCACTACATCATGTTCTAAGAGGTAAATCATGACACGGATGCATTTGCGCACTGCTATTTTTGGCTCATCACGTCGTAAGGCGATTGGCGTTATGCTATTGACCAGCATCGTCGCCACAGGTTGTACTACCAACTATTTGACCAATAGCACAGAAGGAACGTATGGCGTACCGATGACCGAGCGCACCATTCCGCAGCGCCTGCTTGACCGCAGTATCGAGCATACCGTCAAGATTAACGTCTATGGTCTGCAAGAAAATTTGCAGCAAATCAGCCGTATGAGCATTGATAGTTTTAATAGTGAGGTGCTGCTCACCGGTGAGGTGCCAACGCAAGAGATTAAGACAGAAATTGAAAAAGTGGTTGGCTCTATGCCAGACGTCCGTCACGTCTATAATGAGCTGAATGTGAGCGCCTCAAGGGGCTATAGCTCAACCGTTCACGATGGTTATATCACCTCCAAACTACTGGCAAAAATAGCCTCTAGTAACGGCGTGAAAGCTTCGCAAATAAAGGCGGTCACCAATGATGGCGTGGTTTATATTATGGGTCGCATGACGCCGACGCAGCAAAGCCACCTGATTGATATTGCCAATAATACTGTCGGCATTACAGAGCTGGTGCTGCTGACCACCGTCGTTGACGATAGAGGGGTGAAGATAGGCGAGGACGATATCATGTATGAAGAGAATTTAGCCAACCCTACCAGAGGGCCAGCGCTCGATAGTCGAGCAGCGCCTGAGGTCACAAGTGTAGTAGAGCCACCGATTAACGCTACGCCGATTATCGTCGACGAGAATGGCGCGCCCGTTAATTAGCCGTTATTAAGTTGCCACTATCAAGTTGCTATGTTTACCTTTATCAAAAGTCTTGTCTCGCTAATAAACACAAGAAACCTAAACACTCGTAACAGGAACAGAACGTTAAAACCTCAGTCTGCCAGTAAGATATAAAACGTAAAAAGTAGAAGTGTGGCTTTAGCCAAAAACGCGCTAACTAAAATTATAAAAAGTGAAAAAGCCGTGACTCTACTATTGAGTTTTAATCAACTATGACCAAACGACAAGCTTATAATAGGAATACTGGCGATGAAGGATTTAAGTAAAGCAACCGTACAGCTACAGCCTGCACCAAGAAAAAATCGCCTACCTAAACCTATCAGCGTCGGTGTGACGGCAGCATTGGCTGTCGGCGGTATTGCGCTTGCGACTCAGCAAGCACAAGCGTTATCGGCACTGGCTGTTGTGAATGGTATCACCTCAAATGGCGGCGTTGGTGTCAGTAAAAATATCTTGTATGGCGACAAGCCTTTGCAGGATTTAGATATTTATTATCCCAAACCTTTAGCAAAAGCCATGCAGTCAAAAAAAGCGACTGCTGATAACCCAATTAACCACAGTTATCCGATGGTGGTTTTCGTCCATGGCGGCTCGTGGGAAAGCGGCAGTAAAGATGAATACGCCTTTGTTGGTCAGAGTCTGGCACAAGCAGGCTATGTCACGGCAGTGATTAACTATCGTAAAGCGCCTGAGCACGTTTATCCTGATTATGTAGAAGATACGGCGCAGGCTATCGCGTGGAGTTATAAGAATGCCGAAAGTCTGCATGCTGACCCCAAGCGCTTGGCGGTGATAGGGCATTCTGCGGGCGCATTTAACGCGGTTGCTGCCGTCGCTAATGAAGATTTTTTAGCGCCGTATGGGGTGAAACCAAACGATATTGCTGCGGTAATTGGTATTGCAGGGCCTTATAGTTATGACTTTCGTAAATTCAGTAGTGCCAGCGCTTTTGGGGCAAACGCCACGCCCGATAACATCATGCCAGACCGTAATATTAAAGGTGCGCAGCCGCCATATTTATTATTAACTGCTGAAAAAGACAAAGTCGTTCATATAAGCAATACCCTTAAAATGACACAGGCGTTAAAAGCGGCAGGCGTTAAGGTTGAAACAGGCGAAATCGCAGGTGCCAGTCATGCCACCAGCATCGGGGCGATGGCGCCACCTTTACGCTGGGTCAATGACGTGCGTGCGCAAGTGCTCAGCTATTTGGATAAAACGCTATAATAGTTAACACTGCAATAGTTAAAGACAGTTGTAGAAGACAGTACTGTAAGATGGTCAAACTCTTGTTATAATGGCTAACTTTATATCCACCTATTAAACCTTTAAGGCAGAATATTCTATGAGCATGAACGCTGACGATTTGATTGCATTTTTACAAACTCACTTTCCTGATGCTTTTATTCAAGCTGCCAATCAAGGTACCAAGTTTGATGTACGGGTGGTTGACGCCAGTTTTGAAGGCAAGCGCGCAGTACAACGTCAGCAGTCCGTTTACGCATTGGTCAATGACAAAATTGCTAGCGGTGATATTCATGCGCTTAATATTCAAGCATTGACGCCTGCCGAATGGGAAGTGCAATCGCAAGGCTAAGCCTTTTTTATGACTAGGATTTGTCGCACCGGCAATGGATATTGCTGGTTTTATCATTTCTGGTTTTTCATATTTTTTATACTTATCGCTAGGTTGTCACCTTTATGGATCAATTTTTAATCACCGGTAGCAGTCGTATCGTAGGGGAAGTCACCATCTCAGGCGCCAAAAATGCCGCTCTGCCGTTACTCGCTGCTATGATTTTGGCCGAGACCCCAACGACATTGCACAACGTGCCATCGTTACAAGATGTGCGCACCTTGATTGAATTGATCGCTGGCATGGGCATTGATATTCAAAAGCAGGGTCACACTGTCGTTTGCGATACCAAGAATATCGACAATTTTTATGCGCCTTATGATTTGGTCAAAACCATGCGCGCCTCGATTTTGGTTTTAGGCCCTTTGCTGGCGCGTTTTGGCGAAGCCGAAGTGTCTTTGCCGGGCGGCTGTGCCATCGGCTCACGTCCTGTCGACCAGCATCTAAAAGCCTTTGAAGCCATGGGTGCTGAGATAAGCGTCGAAAATGGTTATGTCAAAGCCCAAGCGCCAAAGGGCGGCAAGCTTATCGGTTGTAATTTTTCATTTGATATGGTAACGGTTGGCGGTACGGAAAACGTTATTATGGCCGCGGCATTGGCAAAGGGCACGACCGTACTTGGTAACTGTGCGCTTGAACCAGAAGTGGTCGATTTGGCCAATATGCTGGTAGCGATGGGTGCTAAAATCAGCGGTATTGGTACGGCAACCATGACCATCGAAGGGGTTGAGCGCTTGCATGGCTGTGAATATTCGGTCGTACCAGATCGTATCGAAACGGGCTCTTATCTTGCCGGTGCTTTGATGACACGCGGTGATGTGCTGACCAAAAACACTTCGGCACTTTTATTAGCGCCTGTGTTAGAAAAATTTGAAGACATGGGAGCGATTATCACTACAGGCGATGATTGGATTCGGGCGCAAATGAAAGGTCGCCCACTACCAGTCAATATTCGTACCCAGCCACATCCGGGTTTTCCAACCGATATGCAAGCGCAGGTGATGGCGATTGCCTGCCTTGCTGACGGTACCAGCACCTTTATCGAAAATATCTTTGAAAATCGCTATATGCATGTGCCAGAACTCAACCGCTTGGGTGCATCCATTCAAGTAGACGGTCATACAGCTGTGGTTAAAGGCGTCGAGCACTTTACTGCGGCGCCAGTGATGGCAACAGATTTGCGCGCGTCGATGTCACTGGTCATGGCGGCGGCTTCTGCTGAAGGCGAGAGCTTGATTGATCGTATTTACCATATTGATCGTGGCTATGAGCACGTCGAAGAAAAACTGCGCGCGCTTGGGGTCAATATCGAGCGTATTAATACCAACGACTAAACTGGTTCACTAACCATTATTATCGCTATTGATACCTAATAAATTAATAACGCCTGTTAAGTAAGGCAACTAACTGTACACGGACACGAGTCATTATGACTGAAGCAAGTAACAGCTTACCAAATGATGGTTTATTAAATGAAGTAAATGAGGCGTTTTCAGGTTTGACACTGGCGCTATCAAAGGGTCGTATCTTAGAAGAGACGATGCCTTTACTGCGCGCTGCTGGTGTTGAATTGTTAGAAGACCCTGAGGCGTCGCGCAAGCTTATTTTCCCAACTTCAAACCCAAATGTACGCGTGTTAATTTTACGCGCCAGTGACGTGCCAACCTATGTTGAACACGGCGCTGCTGATTTTGGCGTGGCGGGTAAAGACGTGCTGCTTGAGCATGGCGCCAATCACGTTTATGAATTGCTCGATTTACAGATTGCCCAGTGTAAGCTGATGACAGCGGGCGTGAAAGGGGCGCCGCTGCCAAATCGTCGTCTGCGTATCGCGACCAAATACGTCAATGTTGCCCGCGCTTACTTTGCCAGCCAAGGTCAGCAAGTCGATGTGATTAAGCTGTATGGTTCGATGGAGCTTGCGCCATTGGTTGGTTTAGGCGATTTAATTGTAGACGTCGTCGATACGGGTAATACGCTGCGCGCTAATGGGCTTGAAGCGCGCGACCATATTTGTGATGTATCGTCACGCCTTATCGTCAATCAAGTCAGCTACAAGCGTAAATTTGCCCTGCTTGAGCCGATTTTAGACAGTTTTAAAAACAGTATTGCCAGTGCTTCTTAAATGAGCATTTATTCAGTATTGATAAAACACTGTTATTAAACGCTAGCAATCATTGATAATATCAAGCATGACTATACAAAAATTTAAACCAGTTTGGCGCTCTAGGATAGATATAGCGTGCTAAACTGGTTTTATTGTATTTGCTTGCTAGAAAATAAAAGCTCAGTATAATCTGAGTGAGATAACTAAGAATAAGCGGAAATAAGCAGACAGACCAAACTTTTCTTATTTCCTCTTTTATTCAAACTATTTTTTTATAGCCGACTTTTATGCTCACCTATAGGATTCAGTCATGCGCCAACTAAGTACCCAAGATGCTGATTTTGACAGTCAATTGACCCAGCTTCTCGCTTTTGAAACCGTCAACGATGTTGAATTATTAAAAACCGTTGACGATATCATTGTAAAGGTACGTCATGGTGGCGACAGTGTGGTACTGACGTTGACCCAAGAGTTTGATCAGCATCCGGCGAAGGCGATACAAGAGTTAGAGCTGTCTAAACAAGCACTTGCTGACGCGTTTGCCAGTCTCGATGATGAGGTAAAAAATGCGTTAATGACGGCAGCGACACGCGTGCAGACATTTCATGAGCGCCAAGTGCAAGAAACTTGGCAATATGAAGATGAGCTTGGCAATCGTTTAGGTCAAAAAGTCACGCCGCTTGATCGTGTCGGTATTTATGTGCCCGGCGGTTTGGCCTCTTATCCATCTTCGGTATTGATGAATGCGATTCCTGCCAAAGTGGCTGGCGTTGCCGAGGTAATCATGGTGGTGCCAGCGCCAAAGGGCGTGCTCAATCCATTAGTGTTGGCAGCGGCGCATTTGGCACAAGTTGACCGCGTCTTTACCATTGGCGGAGCACAAGCGGTTGCGGCCTTGGCATACGGTACCGAGACCATACCAGCCGTAGATAAAATCACGGGTCCTGGTAATAAATATGTCGCTGCAGCGAAGCGGGCGGTATTTGGTCAAGTAGGGATTGATATGATTGCTGGCCCTTCTGAAGTATTGGTCTATGCAGAAGGCGAGGCGCAAGATCGCGCCGATTGGTTGGCGATGGATTTATTGTCACAAGCGGAGCATGACCGTATCGCCCAAGCTATCTTTGTCACGACAAGTGAACAGCAGCTTGCAGAAGTGGCGGCGGAGATTGAAAAAGCCTTGGCAGAATTGCCAAAAGCTGATATCGCCCGTGATTCACTAAAAAACCGCGGCGCGCTGATTTTGGTCAAAGACCGCGTGGAAGGTATGGCGGTGATTAATCGCGTTGCCCCTGAGCATTTAGAATTGTCAGTTGATAACCCTGATGCGCTGCTGAATGAAGTTCGTCACGCTGGTGCTATCTTTATGGGTCGTCATACGCCTGAAGCGATTGGTGATTACTGTGCCGGTCCTAACCATGTGTTACCAACCTCTGGTACCGCGCGCTTTTCTTCACCGCTTGGTGTTTATGACTTTCAAAAGAAATCCTCGATTATTTATTGTAGTGAAGCGGGTAGTAAGCCGCTGGCTGCGACGGCGGATATTTTAGCGCAGCGTGAGGATTTAGAAGCCCATGCGCGCTCAGCCCGCTATCGCTATCAAAAAGATAGCTAATAAAACAGTTAGGTAGTTGAGTTTTAATAAGCTGATTTTAATAATTCGATTTTAATAACCCAATTTTAATATTTACGTTTAATCATTTATGTGGCTAATGAGTAGGATAACTTATGAGTGAGTTAAAGATAGACACCAGACTTTGGTCATCTAAAGCGCGAAATCTGTCACCTTACGTCCCTGGCGAGCAGCCTCAGCATAAAAATTTGTGCAAATTAAATACCAATGAAAACCCATTTCCGCCGTCACCAAAAGTCGGCGAGGCCATCGCAAAAGTCTTAGCGCAGCAAGCCGATGAGCTGCGTTTATATCCTGCGCCTGAATCGGATGATTTGCGCGCCGCCTTAGCCGAGTTATACAACCTTGATATCAATCAAGTCTTTGTTGGTAATGGTTCTGATGAAGTATTGGCATTGGTATTTGCCAGCTTTTTCTTAAAAGAGCGCCCTGTTTTAGCGCCTGATATTAGCTATAGTTTTTATCCGGTTTACGCCCATACCTTTGGTATTGAGTTGGTACAAATCGCCCTAGAAGCCGATTTTAGTATCAGCCCTGATGCTTATCGTCAGCCTTGTAGCGGTATCATTATTGCTAACCCAAATGCGCCAACGGGTATGCTATTATCGCTTGCTGATATTCGTAAACTTGCAGGCGAGCATTCAAACTCAGTGGTTGTGATTGATGAAGCTTATATCGATTTTGCGCAGAAACAAGAAAATGGTTCAGATGCAGAAGTGTCGGCGATTAGCCTAATCAATGACTGCGATAATATCCTTGTCACGCAAACTTTTTCAAAATCACGCTCGCTTGCCGGTTTACGGGTCGGTATGGCGTTTGGTAATGCCTCGTTAATCGAAGCACTGACGCGTATGAAAAATAGCTTTAATAGCTATCCGCTCGATAAGTTGGCGCAAGCAGGAGCAACCGCTAGTGTCTTAGATGTCGAATATTTTACCCAGACCTGTCAGCAAGTCATTGATTTACGCCAAGCGCTCAGCGCTGATCTTATAGCGCTCGATTATGAGGTGTTACCATCGCACGCCAACTTTGTCTTTGCGCGTCCAAAAAACGGCGATGCCAAAGGTGTGGCAGCTGATTTACGCGAGCAAGGTATCATTGTGCGTCATTTTGATAAACCGCGCATCAATGAGTACTTGCGTATCACCGTTGGTACGGCAGCGCAGAATCAGCGTTTGATTGAGGCCTTAAAATCGCTACAAACAGAGGCTGAAAGCGTTACTGAGTAATACCTTGTTTAAGATTTACACCTTAATAATATGAAGCCAAAATAACAAGTTATATAAATAAAAGAGCCTGCTAACGTTATGTTAAGCAGGCTTTTTATTGGTTTTTAATTTACCTTTTAAATAAAGCTTAAGTTTATTGCTTTATATTGTTTTGAGCTAAAACGCCTAATAAGTTGCCAACTTTATCCAAACATTCTTGATATTCAGCATTGCAATCAGAAGCAACCGTGATACCACCGCCTGCCCATAAGGTGACATGTCTTTCTTGTTCTAATTCATCATTCGATAAGGTATTGGCTTGCAAAGTACGAATTAATACATTCCATTGACCGCTACCATCAAAGTTCATATAGCCCAGGGTGCCGCAATACGCACCGCGCGCGGCACCTTCTAGCTCTGAGATGATTTCAACGGCGCGTTTTTTTGGCGTTCCTGTGATGGAACCGGCGGGCAAACTGCCAAACAATACTTTGAGCGGATGACTATCTGTCTTTAGCTCAGCGGTAATGGTGCTGACCATATGATGTACATTGCTAAAGCTTTCAATCGCAAATAATTGCGGCACTTTGACGCTGCCGAACTTGGCATATTTACCCAAATCATTACGTAATAAATCGACAATCATGACGTTTTCGGCACGGTCTTTTTCGCTATCGATAAGCTGCTGTTTATAAGCGTTGTCTTGTGCAGTATTTAATCCACGCGGCATCGTCCCTTTAATGGGCTTGGTGCGTATATGGTGTTTGCCACTATTATCGTCTTTATCAAAGGTAAAAAACAGTTCAGGCGAGCAGCTTAACAATTCAAATTGATAATCTTGCGTATCAACGCTTATTTCGCTATCAATATGATTAACCGCTAAATACCCTGCAAACGGTGCTTGGGTATTATGATGTAGGGCAGGTAAGTAATCAATAAGCATCGGTGTAACATTACCATGAGGACTTTGATTAAAAGCACCTTGCCATGCTTGGGTGAGATTGATTTGATAGCAATCACCTTGTTGCAGGTAGGATTGCGTTTTATCAAAGGCTTGCTGATAATCTCGCTTACTCCATTGTGCTTTTAATAATAAAGGCGTGGTTTTATAGGATGTTTCAAGTGCTAATTTTGCTAAAGCTTGGTTAGATAATTCCTTATCCAATATATCTAAATATGAGATAAGCGTTTTAACCAGTACGCCTTTGTGTTCGTTATCAGTATCAGTGACGCTGTCTTTTATAGTGAGCTGCCAGCTCGCTTGCTCAGCGTTTGGCGTTAGATAAATATCATAATGCCCTAAGGTGGCACAAGGCTGCGCTGCTAGCTCTATTCGCGCGTTTGGGCTAAGCGCATAAGCGGCAATATCATAACCAATAAAGCCTATCAAGCCATGCTGATAACTTGGCTGCTGCTCGATTTCTGTAGTCGAGGAGCAATTGTTATCACAAGTATCATCTATGTCATAAGCTTGACTATAAGCAATTAAATCCTCTTGCCAGTCGCTATAACTCATATAGGCGCTAGTAATCGCTTGATTGGTCTTAGCATGGCTATCTAAACCATCACGGCAGTTTTTTATAATTTGATAAGCCGCTTGTTTATCAGAGTTTGCTGCATCATTAGAAAGAGGATAAACCGACCAGCTTACTTTTGGTAATACACCAATTACGGGTCGGCCATCGTTATTCAGCCAAACCAGTTGCCAGTTTGCGTCAGAATTTTGTGCATACAGATAATGCTGTAAACAGGGTATTAATTCGGCAGCAGTTAGCCCACCAAAACGCCAGCTAGGTTGAGTAGCTGGCGATGGGACAGATCCTGTCTGCTCAGTTTTAACAGGCGGTGCTAGAGGCATAGTTAAGCATCAAACTTTTTAATAATAAGAGTGGCGTTAGTACCACCAAAGCCAAAGCTATTGCTCATAAGCGTTTTAAGCGCAACGTCACGCTTTTCAGTGACAATATCAAAGCCTTTGGCAGCAGGGTCCAATTCTGTAATATTGATACTTGGGGCAATAAAGCCTTCTTGTAGCATCAGTAAGCAATAAATCAATTCTTGCGCGCCGACGGCACCCAAGCTATGACCGGTCATTGATTTGGTTGAGCTGATAGCAGGGACTTGACTGACATCATCACCAAACACTTTGGCAATAGCTTTAAGCTCAGTCACATCTCCTAGCGGCGTACTGGTGCCGTGGCTATTGATGTAGTCAACGCTCTCTAAACCTGCTTCGGCAAGGGCAAGCTGCATACAGCGAACAGCGCCTTCACCACTTGGAGCGACCATTTCAGCACCATCGGAGCTTGCGCCATAACCGACGATTTCGGCTAATATATTGGCACCGCGCGCTTGGGCGTGCTCAAGACTTTCAACCACCACCATCGCGCCGCCTGCGGCAATCACAAAACCATCGCGGTCTTTATCGTAGGCTCTAGAAGCAAGGGCTGGCGTGTCATTATACTGCGTACTAACCGCACCCATCGCATCAAACATACACGACTGCGTCCAATGCTCCGCTTCACTACCGCCCGCAAGTATGACATCGGCTTTGCCTAGCTGGATAAGCTCGGCGGCATGACCAATACAATGCGTCGATGTTGCGCACGCAGAGCTCAATGAATAAGAAATCCCTTGGATTTTCAACCCTGTTGCCAGTGCCGCTGATACCGAGCTGCCCATGGTTTTTGGTACTGCCATCGCACCGACACCGCGCAAACCTTTTTCACGCATTGCATCGACGGCATTGACGATGTTTTCAGTTGACGCACCGCCCGAGCTTGCGACCACACCCACGCGCGGGTTATTGTTAATAGTCTCAAGGGGCAAGCCTGATTGCTCAATGGCGTTTAACGCGCTGACATAAGCATAAAGGCTGGCATCACTAAAAAAACGCTTCAATTTACGGTCAATGCCCGAGGTATCAAGTTCTGCTTGATCAATACTACCGCTAACCTGTGATTTAAAGTTGTGCTCAGCATACGATTCATTGAACGTAATACCTGAGCGCCCTTGTTTAAGAGCATCGGTGACAGTCGCCAAATCATGTCCGATACAAGAGACAATCCCTGCTCCAGTGATAACAACGCGGCGCATATTCTATTCCTTATGAGTAACGATTTTTTGATAATGACCTTTAACAATCGCTTTTAAATGCTTATTTGACAGTCATTTTAGTGCGCAAAACCTACAATAGGCTGCTTAAGTGCTGTTCGATAAATAAAAGTACAACTGTACTTTGAGTGATGGCATATAATAACGTATCAACGGTTTAAAATCTTGGCGTAAGTGTAAAATAACGCCAAAATGGTCTTTATTTTTAAATGAACTTATTATCAAAGCAGATAAAGTTTTTGGCCGTGTTAAAGCAGCAATGGCAGTAGAATTTCCGTTAACATAGTAAAAACTATTTTCAGCTAAGACGCATTTAATATATGCTGACGCCATGTATGGTTTAAGATAAGCGATACTTTTTGATACAAAATTGACGATAGTGATAACATTGTTGGCACTGACTTTTATCGTAAGCGTTGGCTAAAATAGAAGTCAATTTGCAAAGTTCTGTTAAATAGCTCTTATAAATAATATTAATAACAAACACTCATCACATTAAGGATATAAAGATGGCAAAGCCTAGCACACTATTTAAAGGCATCAGCAGCGTTGGTTCTTTTACTCGTGGTAATTTGGAACGTATGGGCGCAATGATTGATAGCGTCAATGCCAAAAGCGGCAAACCGCGCCAATTTAAAGCAGTAAATCTCGGCGATGAAGACTATCAGCAGGATTTGTTTCGCGAGCAAACCTTAAAAGCCACCCAACAGTTACTGGGTACGCGCTTTGCTACTTATGGCAAATATGCCAAGAAAATAGTGCCAAACAGTTTGTTTGATTCGACGGTCGATGGTGCTTTTGCGCAGATTGCCAAGCTTGCGTCCAATTGGAGTCAGATTGACCTGCCAAATCAGCATCGCTTCGCCAATATTGCAAACTTAGATGACGAAGAGCGTTATGCTCTAGCAACGGATATCGCCAATCAAAACCGTGCTTTGGCGACATTGGGCGGCTTAACAGGATTAGCAGGCCTACCAGGCTTACTTGCTGATACTTTGTGGTTGTTACTTGTCTCATTACGTACCGTTTATCAGTTAGGCGCTATTTATAATAAGCCATTGACTGGTAAGCAAGGCGTCAAAATGGCTTATGAATTACTGGCAAGTGCCGATTTGAGTAAAATGCAAGAGAAGCAGGCTTTATTAGCGGGTATTGGTATTGGTAAAGGCTTGCTTGATAATGCGCAAAGCAATGGTTTGCATAATGAGCTGAAAAACCTTGGTCTGAAAAATAAAAACGTCAATTTTTATGCCGAACAAGTAGATAATATTGCCAGCCAAGTTGGCATTAACTTAGATAATATCAACTTATCATGGGTACGCCGCTTTTTACCAGCCACTGCCGTCATCGTTGGTATGCGCTACAACAGCCAGCTGATTGATGAGGTGATCGGCGTGGCACAAGCGACATTTGCACCAGAAGCCAAACTTGCTAACCGCGCCATTACTGACGATAGCAGTAGCGAAGCGCAGGTGAAGAAAAGTACCGACAGTAAGAATGAAGAACAAAGCCCTAAATCTGACAATGCAAAAAAAGACACAGATAAGGCTAAAGACAATAAGACCAAAGCTGAAAACAGCAAATCTAAGACTGACAACGATAAATCTAAAGCTGACCAAACAGAAAGCGAAGTAAAAGCCGCCTCAGAGCCGGTGTCAAAAACCACTGATGAAGAGTCAGTAGATGAAAACTACAAAAAAGCTCAGGCAAGTAAAAAAGATTAACGTTTTAGTCTATAGTGGTGTAACTATAATTTACTGTATGAAGGCAGAAGCTGATATAAATCGGCTTATGCCTTTTTTATGAGTATGTCTTTATTTATGAGAATGTCTTTTTTGTGAAGGGGTTTTAAGGCTAAAAAAGTATTTAAAATTCAAACTTTGCCTTGAAAAATAAACAACCAACTCCATTAATAGGAAACATCGATTTTACCATCTTGCAATGAAACAATTGCTCATCTTAAAATCTGTTGCTTACCGTTAAGTCTGCTACAATCTTTGCTCATGCACATCTATCGAATGTTGTAAAGGACAACCGCTCATAAGTGGTTGAAATAGCAGCAACAACTCTTTATAATACACTGTCCTAAAAATGGGTGTTCCGAAATCTGTCGTTAATGTCAGATTGCTGGCGCATTAGCCCATTTTTTTGTTTTATACCAAACGGGAGAAGGATGCCTTATGGCAACAACTAACCAATTGATTCGTAAAGGTCGCAAAACCATCAAGGAAAAGTCAAAAGTTCCTGCGTTGGAAGCGTGCCCACAACGCCGTGGTGTATGTACTCGCGTATATACTACTACCCCTAAAAAACCTAACTCAGCCATGCGTAAAGTATGTCGTGTACGTTTGACTTCAGGCTATGAAGTATCAAGCTACATCGGTGGTGAAGGTCATAACCTACAAGAGCACAGTGTTGTTCTTATCCGTGGTGGTCGTGTGAAAGATCTACCAGGTGTACGTTATCACACCGTCCGCGGTGCACTTGACTGCGCAGGCGTAAAAGACCGTAAGCAAGGTCGTTCTAAATATGGTGCGAAGAAGCCTAAGGTTTAATAGCTAATTGCTATTAAATAAGCTGATTTGTATCACCCATTAACTGTGCATGGGACTGGTGTTAGCTGTATTTTTAAGTTATTAATTGACACTATAACATACCGCCATGCAGTAAGGCTGACTGACAACTCGATATAACGCCATCCAATATGTAATTGGTGCGAGGTTGTGAATGTCAGACACTCCTGAAGAAAAGGATTATTATTATGCCAAGACGTCGCGTCGTTGCTGCCCGTGAGATCCTACCGGATCCTAAGTTTGGTAGCCAAACTGTTGCAAAATTCATCAACCATGTCATGAGTCATGGTAAAAAATCTACTGCTGAGCGTATCGTTTATGGTGCTCTTGAGACAGTAGGCCAGAAGCGCAACATCGAAGATCCAGTCGCTTTCTTTGAAGAAGTTTTAGAAAATGTCCGCCCAATGGTCGAAGTAAAAGCTCGCCGTGTTGGTGGTGCAACTTATCAAGTACCAATGGAAGTACGTCCCTCCCGTCGTACTGCCTTGGCTATGCGTTGGTTAGCTGAAGCTGCTGCTAAGCGTTCTGAAAAATCAATGGCTTTGCGTCTTGCAGGCGAATTGAATGATGCTGCTGACGGTAAAGGTAATGCTATGAAAAAGCGTGACGAAGTTCACCGCATGGCAGATGCCAACAAAGCATTCTCTCATTACCGCTTCTAAGCTGGTTTTTTTTAAACTGGTTTAAATGCTTAGGATTAACGGTTTCGAACAGTTAATCCTAATATTGTTGATTTATTCTATTGATTGCCGCCATCATTATTGGGTTGTTTAATTTTTCCTCAAAAGCTGAGAATATATTAAACAATTTAGATGGCGGACATCTGTCAAGATGCTGTTTTGTAAGGGATGCTTTTTCATAAAGCCTGCAAAAAATATGCACCGCTTAAAAAAAGTCTCCTAAATTTGATGCCGCACTATTCTTAATATTTGCTCTTTTTTTGCCCGTATTTGGCCCAATAAACAGTAAGTAATATAGCAAAGTTCATGGTCTCATGGCTTTGTCATAGAGTATGAGGTAGAGACACAACACATTAATATATACACGAATTTCCCTAGGAAAACACTATGGCTCGTAAAACTCCCCTAAAGCGCTATCGCAATATTGGTATCTCAGCGCACATTGATGCTGGTAAGACGACCACTACTGAGCGTGTTTTGTTCTATACCGGTGTTAGCCACAAGCTTGGCGAAGTACATGATGGTGCAGCTACCATGGACTTTATGGAGCAAGAACAAGAGCGCGGTATTACCATTGCTTCTGCGGCGACGACTTGTTTTTGGTCAGGTATGGCAAAGCAGTTCCCTGAACACCGTATCAACATCATTGACACCCCAGGTCACGTTGACTTCACGATTGAAGTTGAGCGTTCTATGCGTGTTCTTGATGGCGCTTGTATGGTTTATTGCGCGGTAGGCGGGGTTCAGCCACAGTCTGAAACCGTATGGCGTCAAGCAAACAAATATAAAGTACCACGCTTAGCGTTCATTAACAAAATGGACCGTGTTGGTGCTGATTTTTACCGTGTGGTAGAACAAATCAAAACTCGTCTAGGCGGCAAGCCAGTACCGTTGGTTATTCCAATTGGTAAAGAAGATGACTTTGAAGGCGTTGTGGATCTTGTGACCATGAAAGCTATCTATTGGGACGAAGCGTCTCAAGGGATGAAGTACGAAGAGCGCGAAATCCCAACTGAACTACAAGAAAAAGCGGAAGAGTACCGTGAGTATCTAGTAGAAAACGCTGCTGAAGCTTCAGAAGAACTCATGAATGAGTATCTTGAAAATGGCGAATTGACGGTAGAGCAGATCAACGACGCTATTCGTCAATTGACCATCAACAACGAAATCATTCCACTTCTTTGTGGTACTGCCTTTAAAAACAAAGGTGTACAAAAGATGTTGGACGCCGTTATTCAGTATCTACCTGCGCCAATGGACGTACCTGCTATCCGCGGTATCCTTGACGACAAAGACGAAACTGAAGGTACACGTGAAGCCTCTGATGATGCGCCTTTCGCAGCACTAGCGTTCAAAATTATGAACGATAAGTTCGTTGGTAACTTAACCTTCGTTCGTGTGTATTCAGGTGTTCTAAAACAAGGTAGTAGCGTTTATAACCCTGTTAAAATGAAGCGCGAGCGTGTTGGCCGTATCGTTCAGATGATGGCAGATACTCAGGTAGAGCTACAAGAAATCAGCACGGGTGATATTGCAGCCTTAGTTGGTATGAAAGACGTCACTACTGGTGATACGCTATGTGACGAAAACAACGTCATCACGCTAGAGCGTATGGAATTCCCAGATCCAGTTATCTCTCTAGCGGTTGAACCTAAGACCAAAGCTGACCAAGAAAAAATGTCTATCGCTTTGGGCCGTTTGGCAAAAGAAGATCCATCATTCCGCGTCCATACTGACGAAGAATCTGGTCAGACCATCATCAGTGGTATGGGTGAGCTGCATCTAGAGATTCTTGTTGACCGTATGAAACGTGAGTTTAACGTCGAAGCAAACATCGGTGCGCCGCAGGTTGCTTATCGTGAAACTATTCGTAACGTGGTTGAGCAAGAAGGTAAATTCGTACGTCAGACTGGTGGTCGTGGTAAATTCGGTCACGTTTGGTTACGCCTTGAGCCTATGGATCCAGCGGGCGATGTTCTATATGAATTCGCTGAAGAAGTGGTTGGTGGTACAGTACCAAAAGAATTCCACGGTGCAGTCGATAAAGGTATCCAAGAGCGCATGAAAAACGGCGTACTTGCAGGTTACCCAGTTGTTGGCGTTAAAGCGACCTTGTATGATGGTTCTTACCATGATGTTGACTCGGATGAGTTATCATTTAAAATGGCTGGTTCTATTGCATTCCGTAAAGGCTTCATGGCAGCAAACCCAACCCTACTTGAGCCAGTAATGAAAGTAGAAGTTGAAACACCTGAAGACTACATGGGCGATATCATGGGCGATTTAAACCGCCGCCGTGGTATGGTTCAAGGTATGGAAGACTTACCTGGTGGCACTAAGCAGATTCGTGCAGAAGTACCATTAGCAGAAATGTTTGGTTATGCTACGCAAATGCGTTCAATGTCGCAAGGCCGTGCAACCTATTCAATGGAATTCCAAAAGTACGCTGAGATTCCAAAATCAGTTGCAGAATCTATCATCTCTAAATTCAACTCTAAAGATGAAGACGAGTAAATATTACGTATTAATAGGACAATATTGAGTCAATCTCTCTATTGTCCGTAGAGATTGCGCCAATAATTGGTTAAAAGACTTGTTATTGGTCGCGATTTTCTTATAATATCTGCACATTGTATGTGCAACCTTTTAACAATTATCTTAATGTGGTCGGTATCCCTTAACTTGCGCATGTTTAGCAGTTAACTACTTGACCCCAAATAAAGAGGAAATACCCATGGCAAAGGCCAAGTTTGAACGCAGCAAGCCACACGTCAACGTCGGTACCATCGGACACGTTGACCACGGTAAAACAACCCTAACCGCCGCTATCGCAACCGTAGCAGCAATCACCTCTGGTGGCGAAGCCAAAGACTACGCGTCTATTGACTCAGCACCAGAAGAAAAAGCACGTGGCATCACCATCAACACCTCACACGTAGAATATGACACCCCATCACGTCACTACGCACACGTCGATTGCCCAGGTCACGCCGATTATGTTAAAAACATGATCACCGGTGCCGCTCAAATGGACGGCGCAATCCTAGTTGTATCAGCAACTGACGGCCCAATGCCACAAACCCGTGAGCACATCCTGCTATCACGTCAGGTTGGCGTACCGTACATCATCGTCTTCATGAACAAATGTGACCTTGTTGACGACGAAGAATTGCTTGAGCTAGTAGAAATGGAAGTTCGTGAACTTCTTAACGACTACGACTTCCCAGGCGACGACACCCCAATCGTAAAAGGGAGTGCCACCCAAGCCCTTAAAGGCGACGAAGGTCAATACGGCCAACCAGCCGTAGTAGAACTACTAGGTATCCTAGATACTTATATCCCAGAGCCAGAGCGTGACATCGACAAAGCATTCCTAATGCCAATCGAAGACGTATTCTCAATCTCAGGTCGTGGTACTGTTGTAACTGGTCGTGTTGAATCAGGTATCGTACGTGTTGGTGACGAGATCGAAATCGTTGGTATCCGTGACACCCAAAAAACCACCTGTACTGGTGTAGAGATGTTCCGTAAACTGCTTGACGAAGGTCGTGCAGGTGAAAACTGTGGCGTACTACTACGTGGTACTAAGCGTGAAGACGTACAACGTGGCCAAGTACTAGCCAAGCCAGGTTCAATCACCCCGCATACTAAATTTGACGCAGAAGTATACGTACTGTCAAAAGAAGAGGGTGGTCGTCACACACCATTCCTAAACGGCTATCGTCCACAGTTCTACTTCCGTACTACTGACGTAACTGGCGCAATCCAATTACAAGACGGTACTGAAATGGTTATGCCTGGTGACAACGTTGAGATGGGCGTAGAGCTTATCCACCCAATCGCTATGGACAAAGGTCTTCGCTTCGCAATTCGTGAAGGCGGCCGTACCGTAGGCGCTGGTGTTGTTGCTAACGTTCTTAGCTAAGCATCAAAACCCTAACGCTATACAGTTATCTAAGCGTTAAGCAGTAAGAAAAAAGCCATCCTGATAAAGGGTGGCTTTTTTTGTGGGGTATGAATGAGGATAAGGGGTTAAAAAAACATAGTAGAAGAGTGAGGCAGGCAAAAACCCATCTCACCTTATATGGGTTTATACATGTACCTTAAAAAGTGCTTATTATCTGATTGGTGTCTATTGTAATTCTCCACCGAGCTTGCTATATTAACGCTGCACCTCGTTAGCACCTTGTACGTTTGGTTTTTATTCGTATTAAGTGTTTTCATAGAGAGGCTTAAGAACAGTGATATTAGCGTCGCAGTAGAATTTTATTCCTAAATGCTTGCATTCTATGCTCAATATTGTATAATGCTGTCCTTTACACCCATAGGCGATTGGCTCAATTGGTAGAGCATCGGTCTCCAAAACCGAGGGTTGTAGGTTCGAGTCCTACATCGCCTGCCATCTTCTTATCATATCTTTGTCATACCCCACCATCTCCGAAGTGAGTTCTTTATGAGCAATAATCAAGATAACCTCGAGACTAAGTTATCTGATGCTAAGGCAGTGGCTGGTGGAATGCTGTCCAAAGATAAGCACGTTTCGGCGAATAATCAAACAACCGCTGTTGAAGTTGCTAAAACTGGTTCAGTTAAAGATGTGGTATTGTGGCTACTTGCCGCAGTAATTTTGATAGGAGCAACCTTAGTCAATCAATACTTACCAGGCTATTGGCAACCTGCCAATGATGTTTGGATGCGTATTGGTATCATCGTTGCTCTAGTTATTATTGCCTTGGTCTGCTTAGCGTTAACGCATCAAGGCCGCGCTTTTAAAATATTATTAAAAGATGCCGCCGTTGAGCTACGCCGAGTCACATGGCCTGGCAAAGATGAAACCTTTCAATACACATGGCAAACGATTGTCATGATTGCTATTGTGGGTTTTTTGGTTTGGCTATTAGATAACTTTTTTAACTGGTTCGTTGGTATTTTTATTGGTTAATGACGCGTATTAGTGTCCATTAAACCAAATTTACTTATAACGACTTAACTTTACTGATCAGGAGCGTGATATGCGTTGGTATATTGTCCAAGCGTTTTCAGGATATGAAAAGCAAGTACAACGTTCATTAACTGATCGTATCAATCGTAGTGAATTTGCTGATTCATTCGGCGATGTTTTGGTACCTACCGAAGAAGTCGTTGAAATGAAAGACGGCAAAAAGCGTAAAAGTGAGCGTAAGTTCTTTCCAGGCTATGTATTGATTCAGATGGAAATGAACGACAACACGTGGCATATAGTCAAAGACTGCCCGCGTATTATGGGCTTTGTCGGTGGCACGCCTGAAACGCCAGCACCGATTACGCAAGTAGAAGCCGACCGTATTTTAAACCGTTTAAATCAGACTGAAGCTGACCCACGTCCGAAGACTCTATTTGAGCCAGGCGAAGAGTTGTTGGTTATCGATGGTCCATTTACTGACTTTAAAGGGTTGGTGGAAAAAGTGGACTATGAGAAGTCTAAACTGCATTTAACGGTAAACGTATTTAATCGCCCGACGCAAGTCGAGCTTGAGTTTAGTAAGGTTGAAAAACTAGACTAAACCTGTAAAACATTCATCAACCGGGGAGCTGTTAGTCAATGTACATACCACATTGATTTGGCGCTATTACCCATTTAGGAGAGTATCATGGCTAAGAAGATTGATGGTTACATCAAACTGCAAGTGCCTGCAGGTAAAGCAAATCCTTCACCACCGATTGGTCCAGCATTGGGTCAAAAAGGCGTGAATATCATGGCGTTCTGTAAAGAATTTAACGCTGCGACCTCAAACCAAGAGCCGGGTCTACCGATTCCTACTGAGATCACCGTATACAGCGATAAATCTTTTACCTTCATCATGAAGTCACCACCAGCGGCATACTTACTACGTAAGGCTGCTGGCATCGCTAAAGGTTCTGGTACACCTAACACCGCTAAAGTCGGTAAAGTTGACCGTGCACAATTAGAAGAAATCGTTAAGACTAAAGATGCAGACTTAACCGCTGCTGGTCTTGATGCTGCTGTCCGTACTATCGCTGGTACTGCACGTTCAATGGGTATTACCGTGGAGGGTGTGTAAATGAGTAAACTTACTAAGCGTCAAAAGCTAATCGCTGAGCGCGTTGAAAACGAAAAATTATACACTCTTGAAGAAGCCGTTCAAATCCTAAACGATTTGCCAGCCCTTAAATTCAAAGAGTCTATCGATATCGCAGTAAACTTGGGCGTTGACCCACGTAAATCTGATCAAGTCGTTCGTGGTGCTACCAACCTACCTGCGGGTACTGGTAAAACCAAACGCGTTGCTGTCTTTGCTCAAGGCGCTGCTGCTGAAGCCGCTAAAGAAGCGGGTGCTGACATCGTTGGTTTTGAAGACCTAGCTGAGCAAATCAAAGCCGGTAACATGGACTTTGATATCGTTATTGCTGCTCCTGACGCGATGCGTGTGGTTGGTCAATTAGGTACTATCCTAGGTCCACGTGGCCTAATGCCTAACCCAAAAGTTGGTACGGTAACGCCTAACGTTGCTGAAGCTGTGACTAATGCGAAAGCGGGTCAAGCACAGTACCGTGTTGATAAAGCGGGTATTATCCATACCACGATCGGTCAAGTTGGCTTTACTGCTGAGCAAGTTATGCAAAATGCTCAAGCATTACTATCTGATCTTAAACGCGCTAAACCTGCGACGTCTAAAGGTACTTTCATTAAGAAAATCACCTTGTCTAGCACTATGGGTCCAGGTATCTCAATTGATCCTGTTCCATATCGCGTTGCCAAATAATTTTTTTGTATAAAAACTGCTCTTTATTCGACGATTTTGAATAAAGCGCCTATATTGTTTTAAAGAATTAGGTCAGCGTAGCAAACGCTTCGCTGTCTAAGACCGTAGGTAGAAAGCGGTTTATTATTACTTGTGATGGTAAGCTGCTTTTGTTAATCGACGACAGGTGAAAATCTTAGTTGTCCTACGCAGACGGTGACCCACCCAGTTGTTGATAAGAGCCAATAGATTGGTATTTATACCAAATTATTACTCGATGTCAGTCTGATAACGGTGCCGTAATCAGTCGTTATGAATGAACTCTTTATGGAGTTTATACATAACGTGTCGTATCAAGTCAGTCGTAGTAAGTTGTTTACATTGTTCAAAACTTCGGTTTTAGAATATTAAATAATGAGCGGATTGATAAGATTAAAGGAGTCAACTTATGGCATTAACGCTAGAGCAAAAACAACAAGTTGTGGCTGAAGTGTCTGAAGTTGCTGCTAATGCTTACTCAGCAGTAGCTGCCGAATATCACGGTATTGGTGTTGCAAAGCTTACTCAGCTGCGCGAACAAGCTCGTGATAAAGGTGTCGTTTTAAAAGTGGTAAAAAATACCCTAGCAAAACGCGCTTTTGAAGGCACTAAGTTTGAGAGCATGTCAGACCGTATGACTGGTCCACTACTTTTGGCTTTCTCTATGGAAGATTTGGGATCTGCCGCTCGAGTCGTTTTCGACTTCAGCAAAGATAACAAAGCTTTAGAGACCAAATTGGTATCAGTCGGTGGTGAAGTTTATGGTCCAGAAGAGCTAGAGCGCGTATCGAAGCTACCAACTCGCGACGAAGCAATCTCTATCCTAATGGCTACTATGAACGCACCAGTGACCAAGCTTGTCCAGACTATGAACGCAGTTCCTGGCAAGTTCGTTCGCACGGTAGCGGCAATCAAAGACGCAAAAGAAGCTGCTTAATTGCTTGTTTTAACGTAACTTTGACATCGCCGATTGCACTTTATTGCCAACCCTATTTAAACATTTGGCAAGCAATCCAAGCGATATTAAAACCAACTAAATTTTATCAGATAACGGAGAGTTCTCATGGCACTATCTAAAAATGATGTGTTAAACGCAATCGCTGAAATGTCAGTAATGGATATCGTTGAGTTAATCAGCGACATGGAAGAAAAATTCGGCGTAACTGCTGCTGTTGCCGCTGCTGCACCTGCTGCTGCTGGTCCTGCTGCTGCCGCTGCTGAAGAAAAAGACGAGTTTGACGTTGTTCTTGCCAGCTTTGGCGAGAAGAAAGTTGGCGTCATTAAAGCAGTACGTGAAGCTACTGGCCTTGGCTTGAAAGAAGCGAAAGATTTGGTTGAAAGCGCTCCAGCTCCAATCAAAGAAGGCGTAAACAAAGCTGAAGCTGAAGAGTTGAAAAAGAAACTTGAAGAAGCTGGTGCAACTATTGAACTAAAATAAGTTCAACTGCTGTACAAAAAAAGCTGGTAATGCCTTGCATTATCAGCTTTTTTTTATTATAATCCGTAGCTTGACCTTTTGTGTCTGCCAACATACGTATGCAACATCACGGTGGATACCCATCAAAAGGACAGACGATATACATGCAAGCACACTTAGTAGTTATTGAAATCAGTTAACGAGCTAAACGTCGATCGATGTTTGGCATTTTTTTGTGTCTGCATGCTTTTCATTAACACTATAATTTATACTGATTCTAAAAGTCACTGCTTTATAATAAGTCACTGTTTCAAAATTTATAGTTATCTCAGATTTTTAATCTAAACGCTGTTCATTAAGTCATCTGGTAAGGTTTTACTGTCAGTATATGCACTGGTAGACGGTAGATATCAGCGACGATATTACTTATGATAGCAGATGATGAGTAGGTTTTTAAAAGAGAAGTAGCAATAGTACTTTAAGTGAATTTACAAAGAGAATCAATAGTATCTAAATGCCAGTTATTGGTCTTAGATACGGTGCAGTGGTTACTCGTAAGTACTACAAAGTTAAAAGGTGCAAGGCATTGAAATTTTTAGTGTTAGCACTCATATAGGCATGCTTAGATGCCGATTTACGCTTAAATAAACTGGATTAATTATGCACTATACGCGTGAATTAATCAGCAGTCATTAAATGAGCATGAATATCCGTTTTATATTATCGTTTACGTTGCCAAGTTTGCATGATATTCATATTAAATAGTATTGATGCAAGTCGGCCGCGCTTTCAATTTGTTTCCACGTTTACTGTAAGGACTCTCGATGGCATATTCTTATACTGAAAAAAAGCGTATTCGCAAAAGTTTTGCTGAATTGCCTACTGTGATGGACATTCCCTATTTGTTGTCTATCCAAGTAGATTCTTATGAGCAATTTTTGCAAGAGCATAAAAAGCCAAAAGCTCGTGAGAATACTGGTTTACAAGCTGCGTTTTCTTCTATTTTTCCAATTGAGAGTCACTCTGGTAACGCAGAGCTACAATTTGTTGAATATTATTTAGGCACGCCTGAGTTTGATGAGCGTGAGTGTATCTTACGTGGTTCGACCTTTGCAGCGCCAATGCGCGTTAAAATCCGTCTGATTATCAAAGATAAAGACAGCAAAGACAAAGACAGCAAAGCGGCGATCAAAGACATCCGTGAGCAAAGCGTCTATATGGGTGAGATGCCATTGATGACTGCTAACGGTACCTTTATTATTAATGGTACTGAGCGTGTGATCGTATCGCAGTTGCACCGTTCACCAGGTGTGTTCTTTGACCATGATAAAGGTAAGTCGCATTCAAGTGGTAAAGTACTTTATAACGCCCGTATTATTCCTTACCGTGGTTCTTGGTTAGACTTTGAATTTGATGCCAAAGATTTGGTTTTCGCGCGTATTGACCGTCGCCGTAAATTGCTTGCGTCTATTATCCTACGCGCTCTAGGCCTAACTACCTCTGAAATCTTAGATTTGTTCTTTGATAAAGTAAAAGTATATAAAGGCGAAGAGCAGTTTGAGATCGATTTGGTTGCGGATCGTCTGCGTGGCGAGATGGCACAGTTTGATATCGTATCACCAGAAGGTGAGGTGATCGTCGAGCAGGGCAAACGTATCAACGCCCGCCGTATCCGTCAGCTTGAAGAAGCGGGTATGACCAAAATTGCGATTCCTGATGAGTATTTATACGAACGCATTTTGGCCGAAGACATCGTTGTCAATGATGAAGTGATTGCGCGTGCTAATACGCTTATTGATCATGAATTATTGGTTAAATTAAGTTCGTATGAAGCCAGTGATTCTATCAAAGAATTCAGCATTCTATTTACCAACGATATCGATCAAGGCAGTTATATTGCCGATACGCTACGCGCCGATAGCACCTCAAGCCGTGAAGAAGCCTTGATTGAAATTTATAAGGTCATGCGCCCAGGTGAGCCACCAACGGTTGAAACTGCTGAAAAGCTGTTTGAAAGCATGTTCTTTAACGCCGATCGTTATGACCTATCAAACGTTGGCCGCATGAAGTTTAACCGTCGTTTGGGTCTAGAGTTTGAAGACACTGACGATGCTGATGTACAGCGCGCGCGTAGTGTTTTGACTAATGATGATATCGTTAACGTTCTAAAAGAATTGATTGAAATTCGTAACGGTCGCGGCGAAGTCGATGATATCGACCATTTAGGTAACCGCCGTATTCGTTCGGTTGGTGAGATGGCTGAAAACCAGTTCCGTGTCGGCCTAGTGCGTGTTGAGCGTGCGGTAAAAGAGCGCCTATCATCAGCGGAATCTGATAACTTGTCACCACAAGATTTGATCAACTCAAAGCCTGTAGCGGCAGCAGTGAAAGAATTCTTTGGTTCAAGCCAGTTATCACAGTTTATGGATCAGAACAATCCATTGTCGGAAGTGACGCATAAACGCCGTGTATCAGCGTTAGGACCGGGCGGTTTGACCCGTGAGCGTGCAGGCTTTGAAGTACGTGACGTTCACGATACCCATTATGGCCGTGTCTGTCCGATTGAAACACCTGAAGGTCCAAACATTGGCTTGATTAACTCGCTTGCGACTTTTGCTAAAACCAACAGCTTTGGCTTCCTAGAAACACCATATCGCCGTGTGGTTGACGGTAAAGTAACGGATCAAATCGAATACTTGTCAGCGATTGAAGAAGTCGGTACGGTCATTGCTCAGGCGGATTCACCAGTAACGGCCGAAGGCGCGCTATCTGATGAAATGGTCAGTGTGCGTAGCTATGGTGAGTTTGTACGTATGCCGCCAGAAAAAGTGACGCATATGGATGTGTCGCCAAGTCAGGTGGTGTCGGTTGCCGCCGGTTTGATTCCGTTCCTAGAGCATGACGATGCTAACCGAGCGCTCATGGGCTCGAACATGCAACGTCAGGCTGTTCCTACGTTACGTGCTGATAAGCCGTTAGTTGGTACCGGTATGGAGCGTCACGTTGCTCGTGACTCTGGTGTTTGTGTGATCGCGAAGCGTGGCGGTGTGATCGAAGACGTTGATGCGTCGCGTATCGTCGTGCGTGTCAATGAAGATGAAATGGTCGCCGGTGAAGCGGGTATTGATATCTATAACTTGATCAAATACACGCGCTCAAACCAAAACACTTGTATTAACCAACGTATTATCGTTAACCAAGGTGATGAAATTGCTTTTGGTGATATCTTAGCCGATGGTCCGTCAACCGACCTTGGAGAGCTTGCGTTAGGTCAGAACATTCGTATTGCCTTTATGCCTTGGAATGGTTACAACTTCGAAGATTCGATTTTGTTATCTGAAAAAGTGGTCAAAGAAGATCGTTTCACCACCATTCATATCCAAGAATTAACTTGTGTAGCACGTGATACTAAGCTTGGTACCGAAGAGATTACTGCCGATATTCCAAACGTTGGTGAAGCGGCGTTATCAAGCCTTGATGAAGCAGGTATCGTTTATATCGGTGCTGAAGTTGACGCTGGTGATATCTTAGTTGGTAAAGTCACGCCAAAAGGTGAGACGCAACTGACCCCAGAAGAAAAACTGCTCAGAGCGATCTTTGGTGAAAAAGCCGCTGATGTGAAAGACACCTCATTGCGTGTTCCAACATCAAGCAAAGGTACGGTCATTGACGTCCAAGTCTTTACCCGTGACGGCGTTGAAAAAGATGCGCGTGCCAAAGCGATTGAAAAATCACAGCTTGATAGCTACCGTAAAGATTTAAAAGAAGAGCTACGTATCTTTGAAGAAGCGGCTCGTGGCCGTATCGCAAGCTTGCTTGATGGTCAAAAAGTCAGTGGCGGTTCTGGTCTAAAAGCCGGTACAGTCATGGCATTGGCTGATATGAAAGAGATGAGCCTTGAAACCTTGCTAGATATTCAGCCGGTTGAAGAAGAAATCTCTGAGCGTCTGACGCAAATCGCTGATTACTTAGTTGATAAGCAAAAAGACATCGATGTGAAGTTTGCTGAGAAAAAACGCAAATTGACCGCTGGTGATGACTTACAGCATGGCGTACAAAAAATCGTTAAAGTATATCTAGCGGTTAAGCGTCGTATCCAGCCTGGTGATAAAATGGCCGGTCGTCATGGTAACAAAGGTGTGGTATCGCGCATTATGCCGGTTGAAGACATGCCTTATGATGAACATGGTAATACCGTTGACATCGTCTTGAACCCACTTGGTGTACCATCGCGTATGAACATCGGTCAGGTACTAGAGACGCATTTGGGTATGGCAGCGAAAGGCCTCGGCGAAAAGATTGACGGTATGCTCAAAGCCCAAGCCGCGATTAAAGATTTGCGTGATTTCTTAGATAAAATCTATAACAAAGTAGGCGGTGAGAGCGTTGATCTTGATAGCTTAAGTGATGATGACATCATGGCGCTGGCGGACAACTTACGCGACGGTGTACCAATGGGTACCGCAGTATTTGATGGTGCTCATGAGTATCAAGTCAAAGAATTGCTTGAGCTTGCGGGAATGGATCGCGATGGTCAGCAGACCTTGTATGATGGTCGTACGGGTCAGAAGTTTGACCGTAAAGTAACCGTTGGCTATATGTATATGCTCAAACTTAACCACTTGGTTGATGACAAGATGCATGCGCGTTCTACCGGTTCTTACTCGCTTGTGACGCAGCAGCCGCTTGGTGGTAAAGCCCAGTTTGGTGGCCAGCGCTTCGGTGAGATGGAAGTTTGGGCCCTAGAAGCATATGGCGCGACTTATACCTTGCAAGAGATGCTAACGGTGAAGTCGGATGACGTTGAAGGCCGTACACGTATGTACAAAAACATCGTCGATGGTGAACAATACATGGATCCAGGTATGCCTGAATCGTTTAACGTATTGACCAAAGAAATCAAATCACTGGGTATTAATATTGAGTTAAAACAAAGCAACTAAAACCAAGGCAGGCAAAATTGCTGTTTAACTTAGTTGTCCACTAAAGGCAGTCTGCTTTATTGCTGCTGCTTTTAGTGATTTGTCTCAACCCTATTCATTGCCTTCATTCATCTTAGCCGCGCTCCTAATACGCTGTCAGATGATTATAAAGATAACGGAGAAGCAACTTGAAAGATTTACTCGATATCATGCAAAGCCCTACCGGTAACGGTAACCATGAATTTGACAGTATTCAAATTACGTTGGCCTCACCTGATGTGATCAAATCATGGTCACATGGTGAAGTTAAAAAACCAGAAACGATTAACTATCGTACGTTTAAGCCTGAGCGTGATGGTCTGTTCTGTGCCAAAATCTTTGGCCCAGTAAAAGACTTTGAATGTTTATGCGGAAAATACAAGCGCCGTAAATTCCAAGGCGTTATCTGTGAAAAATGTGGCGTTGAAGTCACGACCGCTAAAGTACGTCGCGACCGCATGGGTCATATCGACCTAGCGAGCCCTGTTGCGCATATTTGGTTCTTAAAATCTTTACCAAGCCGCATTGGTCTGTTGTTAGATATGACGCTTCGTGATATCGAACGCGTCCTATATTTTGAAAGCTATATCGTCACCGAGCCTGGTCTGACTTCTTTAGAGAAGTATCAGCTGCTTGATGATGAAGATTATTATAAAGCGCTTGAAGAATTTGGCGATGAATTCACAGCCAAAATGGGTGCTGAAGCGGTTCAAGATTTATTAAAAGACATCGATTTAGATATTGAGATTGATGAGCTGCGTGAAGCCATTCCGCAAACTGGTTCTGAGACTAAACTTAAAAAGATGTCTAAGCGTCTTAAATTATTAGAAGCATTCCGTGATTCTAATAACAAGCCTGAGTGGATGGTAATGAATATCTTACCAGTACTACCACCAGATTTGCGCCCGCTAGTACCGCTAGAAGGCGGCCGTTTTGCCACATCAGATCTAAACGATTTATATCGCCGCGTGATTAACCGTAACAACCGTCTAAAGCGTCTATTAGAGCTAAGCGCCCCTGATATCATCGTACGTAACGAAAAACGTATGTTGCAAGAGTCAGTTGATGCCTTGCTTGATAACGGTCGCCGCGGTCGTGCGATTACCGGTAGTAATAAGCGCCCATTAAAATCTTTGGCCGATATGATCAAAGGTAAGCAAGGTCGTTTCCGTCAGAACTTACTTGGTAAGCGTGTTGACTACTCTGGTCGTTCGGTTATCGTTGTAGGTCCGACCCTGCGTCTACATCAGTGTGGTCTACCGAAGAAAATGGCACTTGAGCTATTCAAACCATTTACTTATAACAAACTATTGTCTCATGGTTTAGCGACAACGATTAAAGCCGCTAAAAAGATGGTAGAGCGTGAAGAGCCACAAGTGTGGGATATGCTGGCCATGGTTATCCGTGAGCATCCAGTACTACTGAACCGTGCGCCGACGCTTCACCGTTTGGGTCTACAAGCATTTGAGCCAGTATTGATTGAAGGTAAAGCGATTCAGCTGCACCCTCTCGTTTGTACCGCGTTCAACGCCGACTTTGACGGTGACCAAATGGCGGTACACGTGCCATTGACCCTAGAAGCACAGCTTGAATCACGTGCGCTTATGATGTCGACCAACAATATCTTGTCGCCTGCCAACGGTGATCCAATCATCGTACCATCACAAGACGTTGTATTGGGTCTGTACTACATCAGCCGTTCATCAATCAATGCCAAAGGCGAGGGCATGATCTTTGCCACCGTTAATGAAGCATTGCGTGCGATTGGCTCAAACGATTTGCATGTTAACGCTAAGATTAAAGTGCGTGTGACGGAAACTCATGTCGACGACGAAGGTAATGAGACCAAAGAAGTCAAGATGCAAGATACCGTTGCTGGCCGTTTGTTGATCTGGAATATCATGCCTAAAGGTATGACGTTTGATGAGTGTAACCAAGAGATGACCAAGAAAAATATCTCTAAGTTGATCAACTCTTGCTACCGTAAAGTTGGCGTGAAAGAAAGTGTTATGTTTGCTGACCAATTGATGTATCTTGGTTTTGCACAAGCAACCTTATCTGGCGTGTCTATCGGTATCGATGACATGGTCATTCCACCGCTGAAAAAACAAATCATCGAAACCGCTGAAGCAGAAGTTCGCGAGATTGAAGATCAATTCGAGCAAGGTTTTGTGACCGCGGGTGAGCGTTATAACAAAGTGGTTGATATCTGGTCGCGTACCAATGATAAAGTCGCTAAAGCGATGATGGATAACTTGGCGACCGATAAAGTCATCAATGCCAAAGGTGAAGAAGACGAGCAGAAATCGTTCAACTCTATCTTTATCATGTCGGATTCTGGTGCTCGTGGTAGTGCCGCTCAGATTCGCCAGTTAGCAGGTATGCGTGGTTTGATGGCAAAACCGGATGGCTCAATTATTGAGACACCGATTAAAGCCAACTTCCGCGAAGGTTTGACCGTATTGCAGTACTTTATTTCAACGCACGGTGCGCGTAAAGGCTTAGCTGATACCGCTCTAAAAACCGCTAACTCAGGTTACTTGACGCGCCGTTTGGTTGACGTAGCGCAAGATTTGGTTATCACTAGCGAAGATTGTGGTACTGAGGAAGGCTTGCTCATGAAGCCGCACATTCAAGGTGGCGAAATCATCGAGAAACTCGGTGAGCTAGTCCTTGGTCGTGTGACCGCGCGTGATGTTACTTACAACGATGATGCGTCAAAAGTCTTGATTCCAGCAGGTACCTTAATCGATGAGTATTGGGTAAATGTGCTTGATAACAACGCGATTGATGATATTTGGGTACGTTCGGTCATCACGTGTGATATTGAGCATGGCGTTTGTTCACAGTGTTATGGTCGTGACCTTGCTCGTGGTCATAAAGTCAATATCGGCGAGTCAGTCGGTGTTATGGCAGCGCAGTCTATCGGCGAACCTGGTACTCAGTTAACCATGCGTACGTTCCACGTTGGTGGGGCTGCAAGTTCTGCTTCTGTAGACAATAGCATCTCAGCACGTAATGCGGGTCAAGTGCACTTTGAGAACATGAAAACGGTACAACATACCGATGGTCACTTGGTTATCGTATCGCGTTCAGCAGAATTGGCATTGACCGATGAGCTTGGCCGTGAGCGTGAGCGCTATAAAGTACCTTATGGTTCAAGCGTCCTTGTGAAAAACGAAGAGCAGGTCGAAGGCGGTCAAACCATCGCTAAATGGGATCCGCACACTCATCCAATCATTACAGAATTTGCGGGTACCGCACGCTTTAGTGATATTGTTGATGGTTCGACAGCAACAGTTAAAGTTGATGATGCCACTGGTATGAGCTCGTTTGAAATCCTAGCGACTCGTGACCGTTCAAGCTCAGCCAAAGACTTACGTCCGGCGATTATCTTGAACACTGACGAAGGTAAAGAAGTGGTTTACTTCTTACCAGCTGAAACGATTATTCGTGTTAGCGACGGTGAGAAAGTAGCAGCCGGTTCGATTCTAGGCCGTGTACCACAAGCGTCTTCAGGAACCAAAGATATTACCGGTGGTCTACCACGCGTTGCTGACTTATTTGAAGCGCGTCGTCCGAAAGATCATGCCATCATGGCAGAAATGACCGGTGTCGTCAGCTTCGGCAAAGAGACCAAAGGTAAAAATCGCTTCATTATTACCAATGAAGATGGTGAAGTCCATGAAGAGCTAATCCCGAAATGGCGTCAGATCAACGTCTTCGAAAACGAGACGGTTGCTCGTGGTGAGATTATCGCTGATGGTCCACAAAACCCGCACGATATCTTACGTCTAAAAGGACAAACTGCGCTTGCTGATTATATCGTAAACGAAGTTCAGGACGTTTATCGCTTACAGGGCGTGAAAATCAACGACAAGCACATCGAAGTTATCATTCGTCAGATGCTGCGTAAAGTTGAAGTCACGGACGGTGGTGATTCAAGCTACTTTAAAGGTGACCAGGTTGAGTACGCTGACGTCAAAGCGCTGAATGCGAAACTGGAAGCGGAAGATAAGTTCCCAGTTAAGTATGAGCGTCAATTGCTTGGTATTACCAAAGCAAGCTTGGCAACAGAAAGCTTTATCTCAGCGGCATCGTTCCAGGAGACAACCCGTGTCCTAACGGCGGCAGCTGTGACAGGTAAAGTTGATGAGCTACGCGGTCTAAAAGAGAACGTGGTGGTTGGTCGCTTGATTCCTGCTGGTACTGGTCTTGCTTATCATAAAGCTCGCAAAGAAAAAGCGGAGCAAAAGCTGCAAGATAATGATTTGAATGCAGCGTTTGATATGTCTGCTAGTACCGATAGCACAGACTTTGCAAGCTTTGATGAAGCCTTTGCTCAAGAGCTTAACCAAGGTAATCATTAATCTAAATAACCTTTAGTTATTTCTCTCAATAAAAAAGCCAGCCTCAGTTGCTGGCTTTTTTATTGCCTAAAGAAAATAGAGTTTATAAATTATTTTTGTATACCATCACTTTTTTAGGTGTAATGGACATTTTTCATGCTGGCATAGGGTCTAACGCTATATACTGTCTATATTTGCAAGGAATCAACGCCATGAATCAAAAAACTGCCCTTTTTGTCGTGATAAACACACTAAGAAGACTGTAGTCTCAAGACCATTCAAAGACGCTTAGATAAAGTCAGTACCCAGTATCAGATTAAGCGACCAAAGGCTGCTAATATCATCATGGACACCACTTACTTTGGTCGCAAGTTTGGTTTAATGGTCTTTATGGACAATACCCCTAGAACCGTACTTTATTACGCGATAGTGAGTCATGAAACCAACAGTGCCTACAAACAAGGAATTGATTATCTAGCGTCTTTAGGCGTTGATATACAAAGCATCACCTGTGATGGTAGACGAGGACTGCGTACTCTATTCACCCGCACCCCTTGCCAGATGTGCCAGTTTCATCAGGTGCAAATAGTGACCCGCTACCTCACTCGTCGCCCTAAGAACATAGCAAGTATTGAGCTTAGACGGCTTACTTTAAACTTAACACAGCTTAATAAAGCTGACTTCATAGAGCGCTTAGATCACTGGTATGTGAATCATGAAGCCTATCTCAATGAACGTAGTACCAATGACGATAACACTAGAACGTGGTACACGCATAAGCGCCTTAGAAGTGCTTATCGTAGCCTCAGAACCAATAGTGATTGGTTATTCACTTATCAAGAATATAAGCATCTAGACATACCAAATACCACCAATTCTCTTGAAGGATTATTCAGTGAGTTAAAGCGTCAATTACACAGTCATCGCGGACTAAGTGAGCACCGTAAGTTACGGTTTATTAAAGACTTTCTACTATCAAAGTCGCTCAAATAGCATGAATTATGTCCATTAGCGAGTACCTTCTACTTTTTAGCATGAATTTTGTCCATTACACCCTTTTTTATAATAACTTAAGCAAAACGTACATTGCTATAAAGATGCCTTTTAAATTACTATTAATAGATTTTGAGCGCGTTATAGAATGATATGACATTTTCAATGACGGTAGCCAATTAAACAATTCACTTCATTCAATTAACTTATAAATACATAGGGATAAGCGCATGGCCGGTAAGACTCGCGTTGCTAAATACCAAGCTGATCGTACCAATCAAAAATTATATTTTTGTCGTTTGGGCTGTCAAGCAGCTGCTAATACGAGCGATAAACAACTATACCAAGCGCACTGTGAGACCGCTATTTTTCATTTATACGGCGCCTATCTTGCTTTTATACAAGAGCTTGGAAATTTTTATGGTTTAACGATGACCGCGCCAACCTTAGCAGATATTGAAGAAGGACTAAGCGCCCGTACGCAAGTATCGCCTGAAGTACAGCGCTTAGAGCAGCTTTTACAGCAAGGTTTTTTGGCTGATATAGAGCGTGCCTATCAGCGTTGTCTATATCCAGTGTTACCTGAGAATGTAATAGATGATAAGGTAATAAATGACAAGGCAGGTCGCGGCACAGCAGCGGCACCCGATCTGATTGTTAATGTCGTGACGTTATCAAATCAGTGGCTGCCAGATGAGGCGACCATACGCGAATGGCGGCAGCAATTATTAGAGCTGATCGAACAACTGCGCGCCGGTATGGTTGAGTTTTAAATAACCTCTAGGCTTTTATACTCTGTTTAAGTAATAGGCTTTATTTTTATAAATAAGTGTTAATAAAAAAGGTCTGGCACAGTGAAATTGTGCCAGACCTTTTCTTTGCATCTAAACTAAAACTGTCCCTTATTTATTCGGGCATCGGCGGCATGCGCTCAACCGGCGTGGCTGATAAAGGTTTGTTTTGAGGATTACCGTTATCAGTACGACTTGGTTTTGGTTTTTCAGGAGCGGGTCGATTTTGAATCTGCTCTTCAACTGGCTCAGGGGCAGGTGGCTTACGTTGTTGAGTGGTGGTTTTGACTGGCTTTGCTGATTTGCCATCATCTGCTTCTTCATCTTCAAGCTCAGCTGCGCCTTCGTCCATCATTTCTATGATAGTCTGCTTCTGCTTTTTAGATTTGGCACGGTTATTGATAGCTACCCATTGATGAGGGGTGTTATTTAACTGGGCTTTCATAAAGTCCATCCAAACAGGCAGCGCTGCCACGCCGCCATATTCACGGCGTCCAAGCGTTGATGGCTGATCAAAGCCCATCCAAACGACAGTAGCATTGGTAGGATGAAACCCTGCAAACCATGCGTCTTTTGCTTCATTCGTCGTTCCGGTTTTGCCACCAATGTCATCGCGTCCCAACGCTTTCGCGCGCACAGCCGTACCGCGCTGGATAACGTCGCGTAGAATATCGGCCATCTCAAAAGCCACTCGCGGTTTTAAAATACGCGGCGCTTGCTCAGCACGTACATACTGCAAAACTGGCGCTTTTAGGCGATCCGAATCTGGACTGGCATCATAAACTTCTACATCAAGTGCTTTGCTATCTTTTAATGGACTGTCTTCTGTAGCATCAGAATCTGAACTATTTTCAGCTTTAATATCGCTCTCTGATTTTTTCGACGCCTTATTTTCTTCTTCTACTTTTGCTTCATAATCTTCGATAAGTTTTTTGTTGAGGTCGTCGAGCTGTTCATTAAAACATAACGCGCATGCTTGTTGCGGGTTGGCTTGAAACAGCAGCTTATTATTATTATTATAAATTTGGTCGATAAAATAAGGCTGAATACGATGACCACCATTGGCAAAGGTCGCATAAGCCGTCGCCATTTGTAATGGGGTAGCTTGACCTGTGCCCAATGCTAACGACAAAGTGGTAGGCAGCTTTTCTTTATCGAGTCCAAACTCATCTAATAAATTACGTGCATCGGAGATACCAATGGCTTGTAGCAAGCGAATAGACACTAAGTTACGTGATAAATAAAGTCCACGGCGCAAGGTAATATCGCCTAAAAAACGTTGGTCAGAGTTTTTAGGTTTCCAATCGCCTACTTGAATCGGACGGTCTGAAACAATGCTGTCTGGGCGGTAGCCTTTTTCTAGGGCCGCGGTATAAACCAGTGGTTTAATCGTTGAGCCGGGCTGGCGCCAGCCTTGTAGGGCGCGGTTAAATTTACTGTGATTAAAATCAAAACCGCCAACCAAAGCTCGTACAGCGCCTGTTTCAGGGTTTAAGGAAACCAAACTGCCTTGTACGTCTGGTATTTGACTCAATTGCCAACTGCCATTAGCGGCTGGTATCAAGCGCACGATGTCATTTTTACTAACAATCTGGCTGGCATTACTCGGAAAATAGCCAATACGGTCGGCAGAGATATATTTACGTGCCCAGCTCATGCCAGACCAATTGACGGTGACGCTTTCACCGGACTGCAGGATTGCTTCAAAACTGCGTGAGTTAACCTTGGTGACTTTCGCCGGCGACATATTGCTATAACGACGGAATTTTTCCAGCGGTTCACCGTTTGCTTCTGGACCGCGCCAGCCATGACGATGCTCGTAGGCCACAAGCCCCGTCAATATTGCCTTTTCTGCCGCTTTTTGCGCTTCACTATCAACAGTCAAACGCACGCGCCAACCGCCATTCATGACTTGTTCGCCATAGCGCTCGACCAAGGCAGAACGTGTCATCTCTGCCAAATACGGCATGTTCATATCAAGCTTTTCTTGATAAAGGTTGATACCGATAGGGGCGTTGATCGCTTCGTCGTGCTGCTGCTTGGTGATATAACCAAGCTCATGCATACGGCCAATAATCCAGTTGCGGCGGGTGAGCGCACGACTAGGATTGGCGACAGGATTGTATTTAGAAGGGGCTTTTGGCAAACCTGCAAGCATAGCCATCTCGGCCACCGTCAGGTTCTCAAGTGATTTACTATAGTATTTTTTGGCAGCAGCGCGGATACCATAAGCGCCTTCGCCTAGATAGATTTTATTGACATATAAGGTAAGAATGTCGTTCTTACTCAGCTCATCTTCTATTTTACGGGCTAAGAACAGCTCCGTTAATTTACGGTTTAATGTACGTTCAGGGCTTAAAAAGTAGTTTTTAGCGACCTGCATAGTGATGGTAGAGCCGCCGGTTTGGCTTTCATCGTCGGTTACCACTTCGGTCACGGCGCGACCAAGTCCTTTAATACTGATACCGCTATGCTGGAAAAATGTTGCATCTTCGGCCGCCAAAAAGGCATGCGTTAAGCCTTCGGGGATTTCTTCAAATGTAACTGGTAGCGATAAACGGTTGCCATACTGACCAATCAGCTTGTCGTCACTACTATAAATCTGTAAAGGCATCTCAAGATTGGCGGTTTTAATCTCTTGGGTACTGGGTAAGGTTGGCGCTAAATACATCGCCATACCATAAAAACCAATCGGTACAGCAAGCGCTAAAATGAGCGCTAACGCTAAGCAGGCAATGAAAAGCCCCACCAAAAAGTGAATGAGACGAGCGGTAGCATTTTTTTTGGTCATAATCAGGCTTATCAATTAAAATTTGCAACAGGTAGGAGATTATACCTTGAACAAAATAGGCAGGTAATAATAAATGTGTAAGTGTGGCTTAATAAGTAGTCTAAATGCTTGATAAACAATCTAAATGCTTGAATCTATCTATTAAGTAAAGTGTTGTACTAAATTATTACAAATAACTATCAGAATGTACACTTAATATAAGGTATAGAGTTTGTGAGGCTATTTACTTCTAAAAGTCGGCATTTGATTGGCGTGGATATTTGCGCCACGTCAGTAAAGCTGGTCGACATTCAGCGCCAACAAGGTATCTTTCATTTAAAGTCTTACGGTATCGAAGCGCTACCAGAAGGCGTAGTCGTTGACAAACTCATCGTAGACACTGAGGCCGTAGGTAATACTATAGCAAGCCTAGCACGGCGTTGCCAAGCTGCGGGCAGTAATGCGGCAACTGCTGTATCAGGTTCTGCTGTGATTACCAAAATTATTGATATGGATATGGTGCTTAACGATGTCGAGCGTGAAGCGCAGATTCGTTTGGATGCCGATCAATATATTCCTTATTTATTAGAAGATGTAAATTTAGATTTTGAAGTACTAGGGCCGTCACTGATAAATGATGATATGGTGCAAGTGCTCCTAGCGGCGTCGCGCTCAGAAAACGTCGACCAAAGAGTCGATGCGCTTACTTTTGGCGGTTTGCAAACCGAAGTGATGGATATCGAATCGCATGCTATTGAGCGTGCCTTTGGTTTGATGGTCGATAATCTCTCAAATATACCAGACTTGGTCGCTTTAGTTGATATTGGTCATAACCAAACGACCTTATATATAGCTAAAAACGGTGAGTTTATTTATAGCCGTGAACAGTTATTTGGTGGTGCGCAGCTCACTGATGCGATTCAAAACCGTTATGGACTATCTGCTGAAGAAGCAACCATTAGCAAACGTGAACGCACTCTACCTGATGATTACTACCCTGAGGTATTGACACCGTTTATCGAAAATACCATTCAGCAAATTACGCGCTCATTACAGTTTTACTTCTCATCAAGCCAATACAGCAGTATCGATCATGTCGTGCTAGCAGGTGGTAGCAGCTCTATTGCAGGGCTTGCCGGTATGGCGCAGCAACGATTGGGTGTCCCTGTCACTATCGCAAATCCGTTCATCAACATGACCATTGCTCCTTATATCGATAATGAGCAACTGGCGATTGATGCACCAAGCTTAATGGCCGCGTGCGGTCTTGCGTTAAGGAGCTTCGACTAATGGCTCGTATTAACTTATTGCCCTGGCGGCAAGAAGAGCGCGAACGCCGCAATAAAGAATTTATCACTTTGGTGGCCGCAGTAACCTTGCTCACTTTATTAGCGGCATTTGCCTCATGGAGCTATTTTAATAATGAACTCGATGAGCAATTGGATGCCAATGCGCTGATTGAGCAAGAAAACGCGCGCTTAGATAAAGCCTTAGTAGAGATTGATAGCTTAGAACAACGCCGTGAAGACATCATCTCACGGATGCAGGTTATCCAAGATTTGCAAGGTCGACGTCCGGTTCCAGTCCGTATATGGGATGATCTTGCCAAAGCAATACCGCCTGCTCTGTATTTAACCAATTTAAAACGCGAAGGCGATGTACTGACGTTAACAGGTCTTGCTGATAATCCAAATATCGTCTCTAGCTTGATTCGTAATCTAGACAGCAGTAAATGGATGGGCAATTCAGCGGTAAGCAATATTCAGCAGAATATCAGCGCCTATCAAGCCGCGCCCATCTTAGAAAATACGGTGACTACTGGAGCGCAGCCGCGTCCGGTTTATCCTGAAGACAGCTATGTTCAGTTTGTTGTCACGACTAAAGTACAGTCAGAAACAGCGGAAGCGACTGAAGCTAACGCTGCGTCTGGAGGTGAGTTATGAAACTGATTCGAAAAAAGAGCTTGGTTAAAACCAAGAAAGAGGCGTTAAGTACGAAAAAGCAGTTTGACTTGAATGAGTTTCGCCGCAGTTTCGAATCATTAGACAGCGAAAACTACGGCAGCTGGCCGCTTCCTGTCAAAGTTACCGTGATTGGATTTATTATTGCTTTGATTGCAGCGCTATCTTGGGCGCTGCCAATCAGCAGTAAAATTGATGAAATTAATGCCGCTGAAAGTCAGCAGCAAACTTTACTTGATAGCTACCGCGAAAAAGAATCGCGTGCGCGTCATTTAAAAGCCTATCAAGCGCAAGTGATTCAAATGGAAACTGAGTTTAATACTTTACTCGATCAACTCCCAAAAGATACCCGCGTATCAGAGCTGGTCGAAGGTATCAATATGACGGGCGTTGGCAGTAACATTCGTTTTCAAGATATCTCTGTTGAGCCTGAAATTGAGAATGAGTTTTTTATTGAGCAGCCTATTCGTATCGCTGCCTTAGGTGAATACCATCAGTTTGGTAGCTTTATCAGTGGTCTTGCTGCCTTGCCGCGTATTATTACCATGCATGATTTTGAAGTCAGTAATCCGCAGCCAACTCTAGATGTATTGCCTGAGCTCAATCTGGTGCTACAAACCAAAACCTATCGCTCAAAAGAAGCTGCTCCTGAAGGTGAAGAAACCGCCACACCAGACGCTGCTACCACTGATGCTGCAGGAGGCAACTAATGCGTATCCAAAAACTGCCCATGCTGCTGATTTTAAGCGCGACTGTTTTGTCAATGACCGGTTGTACTGACCGTATTGGCATGGCAGAGCAGGCGATGACTGATATTCGCAACCAGCCAGCACAGCCAATTGAGCCGCCGCCCAAAGCTGAGCTGGTAGAAGATTTTGTTTATAGTGCCAGTACGCAGCGCAGCCCATTTTTGCCACCAAGCTTAGTGAATGTCCAAGGCCCTGCCACCTCTATTGATGGTGTGCGCCCTGATATAACCCGAGTGAAAGAACCACTTGAACAATATGAGCTGTCGCAACTCGTCTTTCGCGGCGTCGTTATTTCACCTGAAGGTCAGCAATATGCCTTAGTGCAGCGTCCTGACGGTTCGGTTGCGAGCGTAAGAGTCGGTAATTATCTTGGCTTAAATGACGGCCGTATTGTTGAAATCACGCCGACCCAGATTAACTTGATCGAAATTGTGCCAGACAGCCGCGCTGGGTTTGTTGAAAAACCCCAGTCGCTGGTCTCCCCTATAAGCTAAGTCGGCAGATTTTTTGAGGAATATATAATGACAGTACGCAACAACAAGGTAATGACGATGAGCGACCGCGTATCTTCTAGTTTTGCCATCTCTGCATTGGCAATGAGTATGGTAGCAATAAGTAGCAGTGCTCATGCTGAGCAGCGTATCAATAACGTCTCTGTGGTACAAACAGCGCCAGCGGTTACCCAAATGCGCTTAGGGTTTGCCGGTAAGCCAGTATTACCTGCTGCCTATCAGCTTGATAATCCAAGCCGTTTGGTATTAGATTTTGAACAAGTGCAAAATGGGCTTGCCAGCCGTTTTAGTGAATATAATGTTGGTATGATCAACGATGTCACTACCCTGAATAGCGACAATACCACGCGTCTGATCGTCGGTCTCAAACAAGCGGGCAACTATACTACCGCTATTGAGGGCAATAATTTGCTGCTAACCATCAGCGACCCTAGTCGTCCGGTGGTTAATCAAGTAGTTACCAATGACCCAGTCCAAGACTTATTAAATGGCAACGCAGCTATCACCACTACTGCGGTAGTGACGCCAATTGTTGAAAGCAGTAGCGTTGCAGTTGCACCAATTAAAACCAAAGTAGTGAAAACTCAAGCAGTTGCAACACAGGCACCTGCTGATACGATGGTAGTGCGCGTCAATCCTTTATTAAGCCCACAGCTTGCCGCCTCACAAGTGAGTAAGCAATATAGTTATGATGGTTTAACGGCGGTTAATTTCACTAAAGGCAATGACGGCGGCGGTAATGTCAGTATTGCACTTGCTAACGAAGCTATTCCAGTAGACGTGCAGCGCCAAGGTAATAAGTTGGTGGTTCGTTTAACGGGTAGCACGGTACCGAGAAACTTGCTGCGCCGCTTGAATGTGAATAGCGGTCTGGTTGATAGTATTGATACCAAAAACCAAGGGCAAAATGGTGTGATCACTATTAATGTCAAAGAAGATTTTGAATATCAGGCTTACCAATCAGGCAATCAATTAAACATCAGTATCAGAAAGCCCGAGCTACTACGCGAGCCGACATTAGAAGAAAAAGTCTATACCGGCGAAGCATTATCGATGGAGTTTCAAGACGTCGAAATCCGTAGTGTTTTAGATATATTGGCCCAGTTTACAGAAATGAATATTGTGGCGAGTGACTCGGTGGCGGGCAACATCACTTTGCGTTTGATTAATGTCCCGTGGGATCAAGCACTAGATATTATTCTAAAGAGTAAGAATCTTGGCAAACGTGAAAATGGCAATGTGATTTTGGTCGCACCTTCGACTGAGCTTGCAGAACAAGAAGCGCGTGAGCTTGAAGCGCAGCAAGCGGTTGAGTCTTATGCACCGCTACGTACAGAATACATTCGCTTAAGCTATGCTAAGGCAGCAGATGTATTGACGCTGATCTCTCAAGGCAGTGGTTCAACAGGTAGTAGCGGTACTGGCAACGCAAACTCTGTTGATAACAATACCTTATTGTCAAACCGTGGTACGGTAACGGTCGATGAGCGTACCAATACCTTGATTATCAAAGATGTGGCTGAAAGCATCGAGAATATTCATAAGCTGATTGGTAAAATTGATATTCCAGTCCGTCAAGTAATGATTGAAGCGCGTATCGTTAGCGCAACCGATAGCTTTAGTAAAGAGATTGGCGTGCGTTGGGGGATTTTATCAAACGGCGCTGCCAATAACCGTAACTTGTTGGTCGGTGGTAGCAATCAGACGCTATGGGACTTAAAAGACTTTGATGTAGAGACGACGACCGTCAATGGTCAAACAGTTTCTTATCCTAAGTATGACATCAGCCGTCCTGATAACTTAAACGTGGATTTAGGGGTTGCCAACCCAGCGGGTAGGATTGCTTTTGGACTGCTTAGCATGTCAGATGTGATGCTCGATCTTGAATTATCAGCCCTACAAGCAGATAACCGCGGTGAAGTGATTTCGACGCCAAAGATTTTGACCGCTGATAAACAAACGGCAAAAGTATCTTCTGGTACGCAAATACCTTATCAAGAAGCCTCGGCCAGTGGCGCGACCACCACCAGCTTTAAAGAAGCGGCATTGAGCTTGGAAGCCACGCCAAACATTACCCCAGACGGTAAAATTGGTTTGCAACTGCTTATCACCAATGGCACACCGACTATCATTAATAATCAGGTTGCGATTGCTGAAGATTCTATTTCAACCAATGTGATTGTGGAAGATGGGCAAACCGTTGTACTGGGCGGCGTCTTTAAAAACCGTAAAAGTAATGGGGTCGATAAAGTACCTTTCTTAGGCGACTTACCTTATGTTGGTCGTGCGTTCCGCAAGGATGTACGTAACAATGCAAAAGAAGAGCTATTGATCTTTGTCACGCCAAAATTGATTAATGATGGTACCAGTCGCCTAAACTAATCTAGCGTTTCATTATTTCATAATAGAAAAAAGCAAGCAGCAACGCTTGCTTTTTTTATGGGTAAGTTTTGTGCCTCCCTATATTTTACTGACAATAATCAATACACGTTACTAGCCAGAATATCCATGACGTTGTATCATACCTAATTTAGCTGAGTGCGTATTATGGTTGAGGAATTACCGTCGGTATTTCTAGTGGGGCCGATGGGAGCGGGAAAGACCACCATTGGCAGATTGCTTGCTAAGCAGTTGGGACGCTCGTTTGTAGACAGTGATTGGTATATCGAGTCGCAAACTGGGGCTGATATTGCTTGGATATTTGCCAAAGAAGGCGAAGCGGGCTTTCGAGAGCGCGAGACGCGTGCCATTGATGAGCTGACGCAGCAAACACAAATTGTCTTAGCAACCGGCGGCGGTGCGGTAATGGCCGCTGAAAACCGAGCGTTTCTTAAAGAGCGCGGCATCGTCGTCTATCTCAATGCTCCGGTGGACGTGCAAATGGCGCGTACTGCAAAAGATAAGTCGCGACCTTTATTACAACAGCCCAACCCTAGAAAAATATTGCAAGATTTATACAGCGCCCGCGACCCCTTATATCGGCAAGTGGCGCATATTATCATGCCGACCGGTCATACTTATCCGCGCCATATGGTCAATCAGTTATTGCAGAAATTAGAAACCTTTTGTGAGTCGACTTCTATTAGCTCAGCACATGAAGAAGATGAATAATAAAAAATAAAATTTCGTTAATGAGCTTAAAAAATATTTATTAAAAATCCGCTAAATTTAACTCAATCCTCATACTTAAGGAGATTTTCATGGCAACGCCACTGTTTCATGCCACCCTAACAGTACAGACGCAAAGTCATGATTATCCTATCGTCATTACTGAAGATAGTAATGCAGGCAACCCTAAAAACATTGTTAGTAATATTACTGAAAATGGCGCTAATAACATTGCTGAAAATGGCGCTAAAAAAAGCAGCATGGCCAGTCAAATCGCGCCTTATATTACCGGTCATCAAGTCCTTATCGTGACTAATGAGACGGTTGCGCCTTTATATTTAAGCGCTTTACAAGAAGAACTTGAAGCAGAGTTTACGGTCAAGGTTTGTGTGCTGCCAGATGGTGAGCAGTATAAAAACCAGGCCAGTATCAATCAGATTTATGATGCGCTGATGGCAGAACACTTTAACCGCGATGTGACTTTAATCGCCCTTGGTGGCGGCGTGGTCGGCGACATGACAGGATTTGCCGCGGCAAGCTTTATGCGTGGGGTCAATTTTATTCAAATCCCAACCACTCTGTTATCACAGGTGGATTCGAGCGTCGGCGGCAAGACCGGCATCAATCATCCGCAAGGTAAAAATATGATTGGCGCATTTTGGCAGCCGCAAATGGTGCTTGCTGATATGAGTACGCTAAAAACCTTGCCCGCGCGTGAGCTATCAGCAGGATTGGCAGAAGTCATCAAGTACGCGCTGATTATGGATGCAGAGTTTTTGACTTGGCTTGAGCACAATTTGCCAGCGATGATGGCGTTAGATTTAGCCGTACTTGGCGAGGCGGTAAAGCGCTGCTGTCAGTATAAAGCCGATATCGTCGCACAAGACGAAAGAGAGTCCGGCGTACGCGCTTTGTTAAACTTCGGTCATACTTTTGGCCATGTGATTGAAACCCATCAAGGCTACGGCAATTGGCTACATGGCGAGGCGGTCGCCGCTGGCATGGTACAAGCGGCTGAGCTGTCGCAAAAAACTGGCTGGTTAACAACTGCGGACGTTGAGCGTATTAAACGCGTACTTACCTTGGCAAATTTGCCGATTACGCCGCCCGCTATTGACGTACAAACGGCATTAGGTTTGATGGGTCATGATAAAAAAGTCAAACACGGACAAATCCGCCTTATTTTGTTAAAATCATTGGGTGAGGCGGTATTGACCAACGATTTTGATGCCAAGCTTTTGACCGAAGTTTTGTCGCAGCATCAATAGTACAAGCTCGTGAAGTATTCAGTAGGTAAGTTGCACGTTTAATTTATCAGTTAATATATAATCGTTAAACGCTTAAAATAATCATTTCAGCCATTTTTAGCTACGATATATTTCGACAATCTTGAGCATTATTTTTTTAAGACCATTATTATATAAAACTCTTTTATAAGTATCTTTTTATAAGTACCCTTTTCCAAGGACCTCTCCATGGCAGCATCACGCTCGACGACTCGCACAGCTGGGCAGAAATATCGCCGTCAAGCACTGATTTGGCTGATAGCAACCCTGCTATTGGGCGTGTTTACCGCCTTAGTTTGGATGTTTAGTCAAACGCCAGCGATAGGTGCTAAGATTGAGAATGAGCCAATATCAGCGCCACAAGCCTCAACCGCTGAGCTTGAGCAGCCGCTAAAGATAGAGTCCTTGCATGAGCTCGATACAGACGTGCAGCCGATTAGTTTTGATACCACGGTTAAAGACTTACGCAGCTATCCTGATGAGTTTAAAGACAAGCGTTATCTGCTCGCTAATAAAGGCAAGTGGACCGTACAGGTGATGAATGTCGCTGAAAATGATGTGATCGTCAGCTATTTAGAAAGCCGAGAAGATCGCGATAAGTTCGCTTATTTCCGCTACCTTGATGAAAATGAGCAGGTGCGTTATATGCTGACTTATGGGCTGATGAGCAGTCCACAAGAGGCGGTCGGTGCCGCGAAGTTGATAGATTTTAAACTGCCTGCAAATGTACGCGTCTTACCTGAAGAGATCAATCGTTACGTCAGTATCATCGATAATTATGAACGTCCAGATCCGGTTAAGGATTTGAGCACCAAGCGCACGCGCAATGTAAACTTGCGCCCAACCAAACGCGAAGTACCAGTACGTCAACAGACACAAACGTCTGATGACAGTAATGGCCAAATGGCAAATAATAATGCCAATCGCGGCGCACAAGATGGCGCTAATGAAAGCATACGTCAGTCAGCTGATACTTCTGACACTTTGACTGTCAATGAAGAGCGGACGGTCGAGATCGAAGGGCAACCAACGACCACGCAATCCTCTACAGATACTAACCGTAAGCCTGAAGCAACCACTGGTAATGCAACAAATAATGGTTCAGGCAATAATAACGCACCGAAAAAACCGCCGGTGGTTGAAGCGCCTAAACCACCGAGCGCCAATGCAAATAGTAACGCCGCCAATAAAAATACCAACGCTGCTGGCAAAAACCCCAATGCCAACGCAGCTGGCAAAAACCCCAATGCCAATGCTAACGCCTCAAAAGGCAATAATGACAGCATCAAAGAGCTGATAGAAGAAAAAAGTAACTAATCTTACTAAGCATGCCGTTTTATAAACGCTCCTGTCGTATTTTATGGCGGGGGCTTTTTTGTGAACGATTTATTCACTATTAAAAAAGCTTAGTAACGCTAATAAAAGCGGCTTTGAATAAGTAATTATTCTCAATAGTTAGTCATTAATGTGTCATTGATAATATATTTTTTTACAAAATCTAGAGTATGAGTTGACAGAAAAGACTAGATTTTTTAGTCATCATTCACTAAGATAACTGAGGGCGACGTTCTGTATAGTTATCGTAAACTGTTATTTCATACCTCGATATTGTCGTTTCAAGCGCTGCTACTTGCTACCTATTTAAGCTTATCGCAAGTGGCGCAACTCCTCACTTTATCCCGATTGGGATTGTTAAGGCGCTTGAATATAGAGCGTCTCATATTCATATTTAACGGCGGTTTAACCTATTCATCGCCAATTTATCCATAACTTTCTTATCAGCTGCTTTGCTTATTGTCTCTTAAAGAAGTTAAGGCGTCACCGTTTTTATTAACGTTTACGCCGCTCATATTGAGTTTTTAACCGCTAAAACAGACATAAAAGTAAGCAGAGTCCGATAAGGGTTTAGGTATAAATGCTTTAGCGTTAACGTTAAATCAGTAGCTGCGATGGTTATAAAATAAAGAGAGTCGTGATAAGTATTTTTATCACCCTCAAAACGCTTGCATTATTTTCTCCGCTTGCGCTTTATTAATCCGCTTACGTGAATATATTTAGCCCGTTCTGCCCGCGGAGTTTGGTTGCTACTTCATATTGAAAGTATAGGCCGTCCGCTCACTCAAAAGGACAAGCTATGTCAATGATTTCTTCCTCTACGCATTTGGCGGCGCCAGATGACTTCTCTGATAATTGCGGCTTTGGTTTGATAGCTCATATCGAGGGCCAAGCCAGTCACGATTTGGTAAAAACAGCTATTCATAGTCTAAGTTGTATGACCCATCGCGGCGGTGTTGCAGCTGATGGTAAGACTGGCGATGGCTGCGGTTTATTGCTGGCAACGCCGACGGTATTTTTTAGCGATATAGCCGCTGAGCAAGGCTTTACCCTGACTGCTGATTTTGCCGTTGGCATGGTGTTTGTCAGTTTGGATGAGACAAAAGCGCAGTATAGTCAGCAGGTGCTTAATGAAGAGATTGCCGCCCAAGGGTTAGCAGTGGCGGGCTGGCGCGATGTGCCGCTTGATTTAAGTATCGTTGGTGAGATTGGGCGTCAGACATTACCTGGTTTTCAGCAGATATTTATCAATGCACCAGACGAGATAGCAGCCGATGACTTTAACCGCAAATTATTTGTCGCGCGTAAAAAAGCTGAACAACGCTTGGTTGATGACGAGCTATTTTATGTTTGTTCCTTAAACTGTCAGACCATTATCTATAAAGGTTTGGTCATGCCATCAGATCTGCCAGCGTTCTTTTTAGACTTACAAGATACGCGTTTGGCCTCGCATATCGTGGTCTTCCATCAGCGTTTTTCAACCAATACCTTGCCGCGCTGGCCACTGGCGCAGCCGTTTCGCTATCTGGCGCATAATGGCGAGCTTAATACCATCACAGGCAACCGTAGCTGGTCTGAAGCGCGCACGCCAAAATTAAAGTCTGATAAATTGCCCAATTTAAGTGAATTGACGCCACTGGTGAATAGTACGGGTTCGGATTCATCGAGCTTAGATAATATGCTAGAGGTGCTGATGTCGGGCGGTATGAGTTTATTCCACTCGATGTCAATTCTGGTACCGCCCGCTTGGCAAAATGTCGACAGCATGGATATGGACTTGCGGGCGTTTTATGAATTTTACTCGCAGCATATGGAGGCGTGGGATGGCCCAGCAGGACTAGTGATTCAAGACGGTCGCTATGCGGTATGTATGCTCGACCGTAATGGTCTGCGTCCGTCGCGTTGGGTCACCACCAAAAATGGCTATATCACGGTGGCCTCAGAAGTCGGCGTTTGGGATTATGCGCCAAAAGATGTGCTTGCTAAAGGGCGCGTTGGGCCCGGTCAGATGTTAGTTATCGATACCATGACCGGTCAAATCATGGATACTAAAGCGATTGCGACGTTACTCAAAAAAGCGCATCCATATCGTAAATGGCTGCGCGAAGAAGCAACCCGCATCCGCGATGATGAGCGCTTAGAAGAAGAATTAGCCGCCCAAGCTTGCCGCGGTGAGCCGCTAAAAGCATTGCAAAAAATGTATCATATCACCAATGAAGAGCGCACCGAAATTATCCGTCCTAATGCCGAAAATGCGCAAGAGCCAGTCGGCTCGATGGGCGATGATACGCCGATGGCGGTGCTATCTCAGCAAATTCGTCATGTCGGCGACTTTTTCCGCCAGCAGTTTGCGCAGGTGACCAATCCACCGATAGACCCGTTGCGTGAGTCAATTGTGATGTCGCTACAGACGTGTCTTGGTGCTGAAACCAATGTATTTGCGCCGTCAGCACGCGACGCGCATCGTATTATCTTATCGTCACCGGTTTTATCAGCCAGTAAAATGCAGCAGCTCGAAACCTTGGCTGATCCAGCGTTTCAAATGGCGCGTATCGACTTAAACTACGATACCAATCTTGAGCTAGCAGCCGCTATTAAAGCCATCTGTGAGCAAGTAGCAAATAGCATTCGTGCGGGTTTTACTTTAATTGTCTTGTCTGATAAGAATATCGCAGCCGACAAACTACCTGCCAACGCCATTATGGTCACTGGTGCGGTGCATCATTATTTAATTGCGCAAGGTATTCGTACCGATGCCAATTTAATCGTCGAGACTGGTCTGGCGCGCGATTCACATCAAGTGGCGGTATTGATTGGCTTTGGCGCGACTTGTGTCTATCCATATCTGGCCTATGACGTCATCGATGATTTGGTGGCGACGGGTGAGCTGCTTGGCGATCCGATTCAAGCGCGGGTCAATTTCCGTAAAGGCTTGGATAAAGGGCTGCTAAAAATCTTATCAAAAATGGGTATCTCTACCATTGTCTCTTACCGCGGCGCGCAATTATTTGAAGCGGTGGGGCTTTCTGAAGAAGTGGTAAGCTTATGCTTTAAAGGTGTGCAAAGTCGTATTAAAGGCGCAACCTTTGCCGATTTAGCTGCCGATCAAGCACAATTGGCGGCCAATGCTTTTAAACGCCGTGCGCCACTTGACCAAGGTGGTTTATTAAAATTTGTCTTTAATAAAGAGTACCATGCCTTTAATCCTGACGTAATTAACAGCCTACATACCGCAGTCCGTACCGGCGATTATGACAATTATCGCAATTATGCCGATTTGGTCAATAGCCGTCCCGTAGCAACCTTGCGCGATTTATTACAATTAAAAACCGATAATTCAATCGACGTAAATGACGTCGAGGACATCTCAGAAATTTTATCGCGCTTTGATTCTGCTGGTATGTCTTTAGGAGCATTGTCACCTGAAGCCCATGAAGCGATTGCCATGGCGATGAATACTATTGGCGGGCGCTCAAACTCTGGTGAAGGCGGCGAAGATCCGGTGCGTTATGGTACCTTGCGTAACTCAAAAATTAAGCAAATTGCCTCAGGTCGCTTTGGCGTCACACCGGCGTATCTGCGTTCGGCAGAAGTGCTGCAAATTAAAGTTGCTCAAGGGGCAAAACCGGGTGAGGGCGGTCAGCTGCCGGGCGGTAAGGTTAATGCGCTCATCGCTCGCCTGCGTTATTCGGTACCGGGGGTGACGCTCATATCGCCGCCGCCGCATCATGATATTTACTCTATCGAAGATTTGGCGCAGCTAATTTTTGATTTAAAACAAGTCAATCCAGATGCTTTGGTGTCAGTGAAGCTGGTCTCACGTCCGGGTGTTGGCACCATTGCAACGGGCGTGGCAAAAGCCTACGCTGACCTAATTACCATCTCAGGCTATGATGGTGGCACGGCAGCGTCGCCACTGTCATCTATCCATCATGCTGGCTCGCCGTGGGAGCTGGGGCTTGCTGAAACGCATCAATCGCTTCGGGTCAACGGCTTGCGTGATAAAGTTCGTATTCAAACCGATGGCGGTCTAAAAACGGGTCTTGATGTGGTCAAAGCCGCAATTCTTGGGGCAGAGAGCTTTGGTTTTGGCACCACGCCGATGATTGCCGTTGGCTGTAAATACTTGCGGATTTGCCATCTTAATAACTGCCCAACCGGCGTTGCCACCCAAAAAGCCCAGCTACGTGATGAGCATTTCATCGGTGAAGCAGAAATGCTGATTAACTTCTTTAAATTTGTCGCCACCGAAACGCGCGAATGGCTTGCCGCTCTCGGCGTGCGCAGTATGGAGGAGCTGGTCGGGCGTACCGATTTGCTTGACGTGTTAGAAGGTAATACTGATAAGCAGCGGCATTTGGATTTAACGCCGTTATTATTTAGTCATCCAGCCAGTAGCAGCAAAGCGCAAACTTGTCAGGTGGCGCGTAATGAGCCATTTGATAAAGGCTTGCTCGCTGAGCAAATGATTAACGATATGCTGCTAAGTATCCGTCAAGGTAACGGCGGCGATTATAGCTACGCCGTCGGTAACTGTGATCGCTCTATCGGCGCGCGTATTTCCGGCGAAATTGCGCAGGTCTGGGGCAACCTTGGCATGAGTGATAGACCCATTAAGCTGCATCTAAACGGCACCGCAGGTCAAAGTTTAGGGGTCTGGAATGCGGGCGGTTTGCATATTGAGCTAGAAGGCGATGCCAATGACTATGTTGGTAAAGGCATGGCGGGCGGTGAGATTGTCATTTATCCACCGCAAGATTCAAGCTTTACCACGCATGAAACCGCCATTATCGGCAACACTTGTCTGTATGGCGCTACCGGTGGCAAGTTGTATGCGGCGGGTACAGCAGGCGAGCGTTTCGGCGTACGTAATTCGGGCGCTCATGCGGTTATCGAAGGCACGGGCGACCATTGCTGCGAGTATATGACCGGCGGCATCATTACCGTCCTTGGGCGTACGGGGCTGAATTTCGGCGCAGGCATGACCGGCGGCTTTGCTTATGTCCTCGATATGGATGGTGACTTTTTCGATCGCTGTAATCATGAACTGATTGATTTAAACCGTATCTCAAGCGAGCAAATGGAAGGTCATCGTATTTACTTGCAACAAGTGATTGAAACTCATGTTGAAAAAACGGGCAGTGCGTGGGGGCAAACCATCTTAGCGGACTTTGAGCATTACGCGCGTAAGTTCTATTTGGTAAAACCCAAAGCGGCAAACGTTGCGACCCTGCTTAAAACCACGACGGCTGACCCACAATAAATTGGCTTGGTCAATAATAGGTTTACAAGCAGTTTAATTCATAGGTTTTAAACAGGTAAATGACAACCTCTATCCGTAAATTTGCCTCATTTGGGCTGCAGATATTGGCTGTCGTTACCCACTATAGAAGAGACAATACCATGGCAAAACGCTTAGAAAATAGTTTTCAGTTTTTAGATGTACCGCGCCTTGAGCCGATCAAAAAAGACATCGTTACGCGCTCAACAGAGTTTGTAGAAATTTATCAGCCGTTCGATAGCGAATCAGTAGCGCAGCAATCGCACCGCTGCCTTGAGTGCGGCAATCCATACTGCGAGTGGAAATGTCCGGTACATAATTACATTCCCAACTGGCTTAAATTAGCGGCAGAAGGACAAATATTTCAGGCAGCAGAATTGTGTCATCAAACCAATACTTTGCCTGAAGTTTGTGGCCGTGTCTGTCCGCAAGACCGCTTGTGTGAAGGCGCTTGTACGCTAAACGATGGCTTTGGCGCGGTCACCATCGGCAATGTTGAGAAGTATATCAATGACACCGCTTTTGCCCTTGGCTGGCGCCCTGATATGTCCGAGGTGGTTTGGACGGATAAAAAAGTCGCTATTATTGGCGCAGGGCCTGCAGGACTGGGCTGCGCCGATATCTTAGTCAGAAATGGGGTCAAACCTGTTATCTTTGATAAGCGTCCTGAGATTGGCGGTTTATTAACCTTTGGTATTCCAGAGTTTAAAATGGAAAAAGATGTCATGCGCAATCGCCGTGTCATTTTTGAAGGCATGGGCATGGAGTTCCGTTTAGAGACCGAAATCGGCAGCGACGTCAGTATTGACGAGCTGCTAAGCGAGTACGATGCGGTATTTATGGGCATGGGCACTTATACTTATATGCGCGGCGGCTTTGCAGGCGAAGAGCTAGAAGGCGTCTACGATGCGCTAGATTATTTGATAGCTAACGTCAATCGCTGCAATGACTGGGAAAAAAATCCAGCAGACTATATCGATTTAAAAGGCAAAAAAGTGGTGGTGCTAGGCGGCGGTGATACAGCGATGGACTGTAACCGTAGCAGTGTGCGTCAAGGCGCGCAGCAAGTAGTTTGCGCTTATCGCCGTGACGAAGAAAATATGCCCGGCTCTCGCCGTGAGGTGGTCAATGCGCGCGAAGAAGGCGTTGAGTTTTTATTCAATCGTCAACCGACGAAAATCATTGGTTTAAATGGCAAGGTGAATGCGGTTAAGGTGATTACCACGCATTTGGGCACGCCTGACAGTCATGGTCGCCGCCACCCTGAGCCCATTCCTAACTCAGAAGAAATCATCCCGTGTGATGCGGTTATTCTGGCTTTTGGTTTCCGTCCTAGCCCGGCCGATTGGTTTGCCAGTCAGCAAGTGACAATGGACACGTCAGGTCGAGTCGTCGCCGCCGAAAAACAAACCTTTAAATTCCAAACCAGTAACCCAAGAATATTTGCCGGTGGCGATATGGTGCGCGGCTCTGATTTGGTGGTGACAGCGATTTGGGAAGGTCGTGAAGCGGCAGAAGGTATTTTGGATTTCTTAGAAGTCTAGCGTTTAGAAGTCTAGTATTTAGCTGTTGGCAGCTATCAATAGCCAAACACGCTTTTCCAATATTTTTCTGGTTATGGGCTAGCATCTTTACACCTTTAACGTCTTTTCTCTTTTAACAGATAAAAGGCGTTATTTTTTGATAATTGCTTTATGAATGGTTAAGCTAGCAGTTATCATTTAAGATACTTTTTATTTATTCATTATAAGAGACGCCCTGCGTGAAACCGACTTTTTGGCAACAATTTACCGCGCCGTTTGTAGAGCCTTACGCCCGCTATCAGCATGCCGATGTGTTGCATGCCATACGTTTGGGCGTGGCCGTGCTTATTGCCCTCTTATTAAATGAGTTTACCCACTTGCCGCATGGCGAATGGACGACCATCACCGTGTTTGTGATATTGGGTTTGTTGCAATATCAAGGGGCGATTTATACCAAGGCCAAGGAGCGCATACTCGGCACTTTGCTCGGCGTGGTGGTTGGGTTGAGCTTTTTATGGTTGATTCAAGATACCGGTGGCTGGCTATGGTTATATTACGGGCTAATTGGTATTATCAGCGGTATTATTGGCTACGTGGCGGTTAAGCAGTTGGGTTATATCGGGCTGCTAACGGGCATTACCATGCTGATGATTGTCTCAAGCCCCGACCATAGCAATATCACCCAAGACGGTCTGTATCGCGCAATTAATATCTTACTTGGCGCAGGGGTTGCGGTCGCTGCGACCTTGATTTTACCGCTGAAATCAACGCTAATGTGGCGGTTTTTATTGGCCAGTAACCTTGAAACCTGCGGTAATTTATACGCTGGAGTGGGCAATCATATTGATGCCGAGATTTTAGTACCAAAACCCTTTAAATATAGTAAGGCGACCAGTTCAGCCAGTATTATTTACCCAAAAAACCCCTCTGTACCAGATACACCAGTGAATAAAGCCTTGGTCAAAGCGCTGCAAAAGATCAATAAGCGCCTGCTTGCCGTACGTCCGCATATCGCCGCCACAGCGAGCGAATCTGGGATTGAAAAAGAAACGCTAGAGACCATTCAGCGTGCCCATCGCAATATTATTGGTACTATTGACTTACTGTTAAGCGCCGCGCCGCGCTTGGCAAATATCGAAATTGACGATGAAAACCATATTTTACTGATTCATTATCAGCACGAATTAACCCAAGCGATGCAGCATATGGCGGCGGTATTACGTAGCCCAAATGATGAAGTGTTTCGCCCGATTACGCGCATTGCGGTATCAGAATATCCAAGTGTGGAAAACTTAGGCTTTGAGTGGCAAGGCTATTTTTGGCTCACCCAAACGCTGCAAGTACAGTTGCAACGGCTTAGTGATTTATTGCAAACCACCAAACCGCAATGGTTTGCCGCCTCAGGTCTACGCTATCAGCGCCGCGAACAGCGCCGTATCGAGCATAAAGGCAGCGAAACCGATTTGCACTTATAAATAAAAGCTGAATAAAAGAATAGATAAAAGACAAATAAAAAACGCTGACTTAATAAAGGCAGCGTTTTTTTGGATAGATAATAGGCATCTAAAACAGCAATAAATAAATGTGTCTTAGTTTACAGAATTAACGCCCTGTTTTTAGCTTATCCCAATACTGCTGATAAACCTGCAAAGCTTCATCGCCAACATCTTCTTGGAACTCCGCTTTTGCTAGCACCTCTTTGCTTGGATAAATGGTTGGATTGTTGCGTACCTCTTCTGGCATCAGCTCACGGGCGGCCATATTTGGTGATGCGTAACCAATCTCTTCGCTGACGATTTTAGAGTTTTCAGGACGCAGCAAATAGTCGATAAATTTGTGCGCGGCGTCCACCTGTTTGGCATTTTTAGGAATGACGAAGTTGTCCATCCAAAGAATGGCCCCTTCAGTTGGGTATTTATATACCAAGCTGGTCAAGCCTTCGTTATTGGCGATGATAGCTTCACCATTCCAGCTCATACCAACCGTGGTTTCCCCTTCCATATACGGCATACGCGAGGCGTCTGAGTTAAAGGTTTTCACATTTGGCATCAAGGTCGTTAGCTTCTCGTAAGCAGCTTTGATTTCCTCAGGGTTTTTACTATTGCCTGAATAGCCCAAGGTTAAGAGCGCCATGCCAAACACTTCGCGCATGTCATTCATCAGCATCACTTGACCTTTATACTCAGGACGCCATAAGTCATTCCAGCTATTTACGGTTGCAGGATCGACCGCTTCGCCATTGATGGCAAGACCGGTGCTGCCCCACATATAAGGAATCGAATATTTGTTTTCTGGGTCAACTTTGGTATTGGTAAATGAGGTATCTAGATTTTTAAAGTTGCTTAGTTTTGACTTATCCAGCTCTTGCAAAAGCCCTTCTTTGGCCATTTTTTCGACATAATACGTCGATGGAATCGCTAAATCGTATTGGCTAGAATCATCAAGCAATTTAAGCTTAGCGTACATAGCTTCGTTAGAGTCAAAAGTAGTGTAATTGACGCGAATACCGGTTTCTTTGGTAAAACCATCGAGGATTTCTTGCGGCATATATTCCGACCAGTTATACAAGTTTAGCGTTTCTGCACTGGTCGCAGCGCCATCGGTAGCGGTGTTATCTGATTTACTACAGCTCACAAGTGCGAGCCCAACTGCCATGGCTAATAGGGCTTTTGGCAGTATGTGAACGCGACCAGTAATGCTGCGTGACGATGATAAGTGAGTCAAAATATCTCTCCTAAATAAAAGTGAAGCAAATGAATAAAAAACAGTAAAACATGCGAGGTGATACGATTTTGCTGCTATGTCAGCCATTATGGTTGTTAGTTTTAACAATTTAAAGGGCAAAGGCGTACACGGTAACAGAGACTTTTCTGTTGAGCTTGAGCAAGTTAATGGCAATAACGAATCATGCTATGATGTGCTCAGATTGAGGACACGCCCTAATAGACTAACCATAACACAATAATAAAGGATGCAACATAATGACTCAAAGTCACTCACTGATTCCAGCGCTTCTCACGGACAAAGTCGCTATCATCACTGGCGCCAGTCGTGGACTTGGTGCCCAGATAGCTCGGCAAATGGCAGCAGCAGGCGCTATCGTTTGCGTTAACTACTTAAAAAGTAAAGAGATGGCTGATAAAGTCGTTGCTGATATTGTTAAGGCAGGTGGACAGGCGTTTGCTTATCAGGCAGATGTTACTGAGCTTGAACAAGTGAAGGCACTAGCAGATGAAGTGGTTGCTCGTTATGGACGCATTGATATATTGGTCAATAATGCCTTGCCAAGCTACCAGTTTAATCCTAGTGCTGATTATACCAGTATTGAGACTGTCAAATGGTCGCACTTTTCTCAGCAAATGGATGGCATCGTCAAGGGTGCTGTTAATACGGTACAGGCTGTACTACCACAGATGAAAACGCAGCAGATGGGCAAGGTTATCAATATCTCAACCAACCTCGTTTATAATCCAGTGGTCACTTATTACGACTACACGACTGCTAAGTCTGCATTGATTGGGCTAACGCGTAACTTGGCTGCTGAACTTGGCCAGCATGGTATTAGGGTTAATTTGCTGGCAGGTGGGCTACTGAAAACCACTGATGCAAGCAGCTTAACGACTGAAGAAGTCTTTGATTATATCGCCACCACCACACCGTTACGTCAAGCGACCTCAGTGGCTGACTTTGCCAATTCCGTGCTGCTGATGGCGTCTGATTTGAGTGCGGCTATCACGGGACAGTCCATCGCTGTTGATGGTGGTTTGACCATGCCTTGACTATGCATGGTTCATTGTCATAACAAGCCCCTGATATGCTAGTATTTTATTGCACTGATGATTCAACGCTAACAAAAATAAAATACAAGATAAGCGAAAGTTTAAATAAATTGAATGATATATAGAGGAATAACATGAATAATCGTAAACGTGCAGGGATTGTTACCGCAGTGCTTGGCATCGTCGCCTTTATGGCGCTGTTCAATGCTAGTTCACCGACATCTATCCTGAACTGGCCAGTAGAGACCTATATGGGCTTGGCATTTACGATTGGTTGGTTGAGCAGTGTACCCAATTGGTTGGCTTATGTGTTGTCAGCCGTGGTACTTATTTTGATAATCGTAGGGTTCTATAAAATTGGTAGCTGGGTATATGGTCTGGTAGCGGGTAAGCGCTAACAGGCAATAATTTAAAGACCAGCTCCTACTCAAAAGCGATAGATTGGACATATTCTGATCTGTCGCTTTTTCATGTTTGATGATTTATTTTTAGCGACTTGTCATTTATAGATTGCTCAAGATTGCAAACAATTTGTTTGATAAGCCAAAATTGTTTGTTTCTGTTTATCAACTATGTTTCAATCGCTATCTTTTATCAATATTTTCATATGTTTGAAATATACTCACTTTACTTAAATCTTGAATGGAGCAAGGGCTATGCAAGGAAGTAACTCGCCAAATGGCAGTCCGCCACCCGATAGTTTTGATACAGCAGCGCAAAGCTCTCGTATGCAAAGATTCCTAAAAGGGGTGGAGTGGCTCGGTAATCTACTGCCACATCCTGTCATTTTGTTTGTATGGATGTCTGTGCTGTTGTTGGTACTCTCAGCAGTCATGTCTTACTTTGGTGTATCGGTGATTGATCCGAGACCAGAGGGCACCAGTGGTCGTAGTGCCGATGGCATGATTGAAGTCGTCAACCTATTGAACGGCGAGGGCTTAGCGCGTATTGTTGAGAATTTAGTCACCAACTTTACAGGCTTTGTGCCGCTCGGTACGGTATTGGTGGCATTGCTAGGTGTCGGTATCGCTGAGCACTCTGGGATGATATCAGCCGCCCTGCGTGGTCTGGTCATGAATGCGCCCAAAAAGATGGTGACCTTTACCATTGTATTCGCTGGCATCATGTCAAACACAGCAGCAGAGCTTGGCTACGTGGTGTTGATACCACTGGCAGCGGTCATCTTCCACTCGCTCGGTAGACATCCGCTAGCAGGTTTGGCAGCAGCATTTGCTGGGGTATCAGGGGGCTATAGTGCTAACTTATTGCTCGGTACGGTAGATCCTCTATTATCAGGGATTACCCAAGAAGCGGCGCGTATCATCGATCCCGCTTATACCGTTGGCGCAGAGGCCAACTGGTACTTTATGATCGCCAGTACCTTTTTAATCAGTGGTCTGGGTTATTTTGTCACAGAAAAAATCGTTGAGCCAAGCTTGGGAAAATACAATCCTAACGATGCTGATGACGCTTCTGTATTAGAGACGCAAATTGAAAAAGTATCGTCAGTTGAAAAAAAAGGACTGCTGTGGGCAGGGATAAGCATGCTCATATTTTGCTTATTGCTGGCTTGGACAGTGGTGCCTGCAGACGGCATCTTGCGTAATGCAGAGACTGGGCTGGTATCAGGGTCGCCATTCTTAAAAGGCATTGTGGTATTTATCTTTGTATTCTTTGCGGTACCGGGTTATATCTACGGTAAAATCACTGGTAGCATCAAGAGCAACCAAGACGTGGTCGATGCCATGAGTAACGCCATGAGCTCATTGAGTATTTATATTGTGCTCGTATTCTTTGCGGCACAGTTTACCGCGTTCTTTAAATGGTCGAATCTTGGCTCGGTGATGGCGGTATCTGGTGCGACATTCCTAAGTGATATTGGTCTCACTGGACCTTTACTACTGGTTGGTTTTATCATTATTTGTGGTCTGGTCAACTTGATGCTTGGTTCGGCGTCTGCACAGTGGGCAGTGACCGCTCCGATCTTTGTGCCGATGCTCATGCTCACCGGTTACGCGCCAGAGATGATTCAAGCGGCATACCGTATTGGCGATTCAGCTACCAACATCATCACTCCTATGATGAGCTATTTCGGTCTGATTTTGGCAGTAGCGATGCGTTATAAAAAAGACACAGGGGTCGGTACGCTGATGGCTATGATGTTGCCATACTCTATGGCCTTCTTAATTGGTTGGACCATCTTGTTCTCTGTTTGGGTGTTCGTACTGGGTCTACCAGTAGGACCTGGCGCAGAGACTTATTATCCTGCGAGGTAGTTGTTCAATGAATAATCGCTAATAAGATTTAGTCGTTATTCGCAAAATAAAAACCCTTGTCAGATTGAACTGACAAGGGTTTTTGTTGGCTGTATAAAAGAGCACTCTTAACAATTTTGCTTAAAGCTGTTCTATTTATGATGCTATGTGAAACTGCTCAAGTACTGCTTGTATTCCGTACTCTTCAATCGTGCCGGTGACAAAGTCCGCACGCGTGATGAGAGCAGGCTGAGCATCACCCATGGCAACCGCATAGCCGACCAAATCAAACATCTCCAAATCATTCATGCCATCACCAAATGCCATACACTCGCGCGGCTCCACACCATAATATTGACAGACGTCTTGAATACCTCGTGCTTTAGAGGCATTTGCTGGCAAGATATCTGCACCAATATGATGCCAATGGACGAGCTTTAAATCGTCCTGGGCAAAGTCGATGTCTTGCATTTTGTCTTCTTGATTGTTGAAGAATACCGAGCACTGATAGACCGGATTCGATAGGTAATAGACTGGGTCAACGATAGAGTTTGGTGTTCTGGCATTGTATTCACGCAGGCGTGCATTTTCACCCGACCAGGCGATATGCGTGGCAGAGTCAAACTTATGAATGAGCTCGCTTGTTTGGCATAACTGGACGATTTTGTCCGTCTGCTCAGCAGATAATGGGTAATGACTGATGACACCGTTTTTATCAAAGCTGTACTGCCCATTCATACAAATGATGGCATCCAAAACATCAGCGTCGAGCAACGCTAAAATATCCGCTGGCAATATCGCTTTAGAGCGTCCCGTCGAAATCACCAATTTAATATCAGTCTTGGCAAGCGCTTCAAGGGTTGCTTGGTTGTGTGCTGCGATAACACCGTTACGGCTGAGCGTATCGTCAATGTCAAAAAATATCACTTTTGGCACAGACAATGTATGGTTCATATTGGCTGTTGCAGCCTTATCTACAATAAACATGAGCATCCTTTATGTTTAAAAATGACTATTTAGGTATTCAAAATAGGTATTCAGAGTCCTTGAAATTTGCTTAATATGATTTAAGCGTTATTGCTAATGTCGCAGTTTAAGGTCATTAGTAAGTATTCATTTTATACGGCTAAACATACAATAATAGGAGTGTTTGGCTATCTTGTGTATGGTGTTTGCGATGGTAGTTACCATTGATATCCAAATCAAGCCACTGGATAGGTAGTTGATTTTTTGGTTTTTGACTTTATATAAAAACTAAATATTATTTATACTAAGTTTAGTATTGTTAATAAATTATAAAATAAGAAATTGCCAACTAACCACTTCGACGTAAAAACTATCGAATAAAAATTGTTACCTAAGGGCATCATCATGAGCTTACCTACCGAAAACAATGTTAGCCAAAAAGCATTAGACAATGACTTGTTTAGCTTGTCACCGCGTCATCCTGACAGTCGGCTTGAGGCAGATTGGTTGTTCTTATTTAACAAACTACCACCTGATCAATGGTTTAGCGCAGATTATGCTTACAAAACATCAGGTTGGCTAAAAGTACATACTAACATACGCAAGCGTCAGCGTATCCTGACACAGATTAGTGAAGGTTATCAATCTGGCGAATACGACTGGTCAGCGTATCGCTCGCAGCTACTCAAGCGTATCAATATGCATGTGTTAAAACTGCATCAACACCACGGGGTAGAGGACGAGGGGTTTTTCCCTGAGTTTATTCGGATGTATCCAAAGTTACAGGCAGGGTTTGAGATATTAGGTCGCGACCATGTGCGCTTGGATGCGCTACTCGATAAGCTACAAGTACAAAATGATACGCTGACGAGAAGTGAGTGTGAGGATAAACTGCTGGCAGCGCAATTGCATCAGACTTTGGTGGGTGCGACCGATTTACTCTCGCAACATTTGACTGATGAGGAAGATTTGGTGATTCCGATTTTGGGTTTAAGGCAGGGTTAGGGGATTTCTTACCAATCATCACTTGTAGGACGCGTTTCACGTACCATTTTTGTCTATATAATAATTTTATCCAAGCTTGTGACGATTATAAATATTATTGGGAGCCATTCACGCCTTCCGCTTGTATCTGCTATCTGCGCGAGGCGAGGGCTACGGTTTGGCGTATCTCTTCTAGCACTCACAACTCGCCCAGCTAAGCAGGATACCGCTACAGTCGGGGCTAGCGGTGGGCTTATGTTCTTTTCATTATTGGTCGTGGTTATTGCTTATTTGAATTATTGATAAAAGGAATGTTACCGTTTTTTGAAGCCGATATAACGCTAAATTGTTGGTATTTTAGGTTATTATATTGATTTCTAATAACTTCTTTTCTATACCACCAAACAAATTGTTGAGGAATAATCAACTCTCTATCTTCATCACGACTTTTTAATATTGGATATTCATTCAAATTTATAATTAAAGTAGGCAGATCACGCTTAATTGCTTCAAAAATAATAGAAGTATCTAGGTGATTAGATAGATACCTATAATTGGATTCATCCAAACCTTCTTTGCTTTCAGTTCCATTTGTCAAACTTGTAAGTGTTGGAATATAAGCATTAATTATTCTATAGGCAGCTTGTGAATCTGAGTTAACTAAAAGTTCAACATAATTGTTCAAGCGAGTTTTGTCTACATACTCGCTTAATATCCAAAAAATACATGATACTAAGTCAGGCTGTTCAGATGTAATATCAATAGTCTCGATATCAGAAAAAATTCTCTTACCTAGGTGATTACCTAATTCATTTCTTTCTTTTAAACTAAAACAGTTAGGTTTAGGGTTCTCATTATCACTATGATACAGCCATCTAAATAGCTCAGTCTGATATTTAAGTGTTGGAGCATTATCAAGCGCAAGTTTCGCAGTGACTATTTGCTCATTTTTATTGATATTAAGTATCATATCAGCAATTAACACTACAGATTGAACAAGAGGATTAAAAGACAAAAAGGTTCTAGTATCAGGAATAATATCGCCAACTTGCGCTATAGATAAAATAAGAGGCTGGTAACCATCACTATTCCAGTCAATTTGGCTACGTAGTTTTTGTATTACCTTTTCAGCATTTTTAGGTGTTATAAAGTCTTTTAAGGGATTAGCTTGATGATTATAAGGCTCATCCCAGTTGTTTATATTTTGAAATACCTGGGTAACTGCTACGTCAGATATATCACTAGGTGATACTGAGTAACCAAAATATCTTGAAAAATAGTTTTTCGAACATATCCTTTGGTTATCAGTCCAAACTTTATGAGAGTCGCCTGCGTAGTGCATTTTTCCATACACAGCTTGTAACTTAGGGAAAAGATTTTTTAATAATTCTTTCAAATCTTCTTTATTACTTGATGTAGTTGTACTCAGTGCATTGTCAATTAGAGTTTTAATAAGATCTTTGTCAGCATCATAAGATGAGCCACTACTTGTAGGAAACGTTCCAACAAATAGTTTCTCATTATCTCTGATAGATTCGTATAGCCTAGGATAGAAAGCTCTAACTCCTTCGATTAACATCAGATCAACAGGGTTGACTTCACCTTTTAAAATAGGCAAAGAGAACGTTAGAATATTGCCATAAAGCTTTGCTTTTCTTGGTGTAGTAATGCAGCTATCAAATGCAGAGACAAAATTGCGAGCAAAATCTTGAGCTTGCTCTTCAGTTAGTTGAATGTTGGCTAACTCAAGAGCTGTATCTACCCCTTGAAAACAAAAATTTCTTAAAGTTTGTTTATCGATATATGGTAAATGCAATGGCACTTGAATAATTTTTTCTAGAAACGCTTCGCCCGAGTTTCCTTGAGAGGTCGAATATCTATCCTGTAAAGATGAAGCGACAATATCTTTATCAAACGCGAGAATGTAAGAGGTATACTTGAAATCTGCTGTCAATTTTACTAGACGAAACAAGGCATGAATTTCCGTCTTATCCAACCTATCTACATCATCAATTAATATCAATACACGTTTTTGAGATTTTTCCAGAAGCTGTTCAGTCCTACTCTTGAAAGCGTTTATGTCAGGCATTGAAATGAATGAGGTTGCAATTTCACCGACTCCTCCAATTCCAGCTAAAGAAGCCAAAGGTGAAATAACTTTCTTACCAATTTCTTTAAGCGTATCTCCTTTTGTCTCCAGTTTATCATCTAAGGCTTCAGCTATTTGGTTGAAAAACCCCATTAATAGCTGGTCTTCTGTACCAAATCGCCAAGGATTAAATTTTATACATATAACACCATTGTTCGCATTAAGAGATTGTTCAATAAAGTTGAGAACTGAGGTTTTACCATCACCCCATTTGCCATAAAGACCAATTACGATACTGCTTGGATCACGCCGAGTAGCAATTACTTGTGCTACTCGTTCAGAAAACTTCCAACGAGAGAATATATCTTCATCTTTAGTAGAAACTGGAGCGTCGGACGAGTAGTTTTCAGTTGTCATTTCAATCCTTAATAAACTGAGATGTAGTCAAAACAAGTGCTTTAATTCCAAACTGTGAATTTCGCTATCGCTCCACCCACGCTCCTGAATTAAATTTGCGAGTTTATCCTGCAACCTCAACACTCGTCACATTCTGAAAACCTCTTGGCAACTGCCCACCACGATTACCACGACTGCCCGTATAGTTGGCTAAATCGTTTGGTTTTAGCGTCACATGACGTTTGCCAGCGGTAATAATTAAGCTGTCTTGTTGACTGAGTGGCGTGATAGCGAGCACCTCTTCACCGTCTTTTAATTTAATCAGCTTATTACCTTTACCACGTGCCTGTTCAGGCAAGTCATCAAGAGCAAATATCAATAGATATCCTGCATTGGTCACAACAGCGAGATGGTCAGGCGCTACATTTGCATTGGTTTCTGAACCGTCAGCATTAGCAATCGTTTCCACTGGTGCATCGATACGCGCAACAGAGAGCAAGCGACTATCAGCCGCTAGATTGATGATGTTTTTACCCGCTTTTTGATTGCTATCGAGATTGCCAATAGTATTGATAAAACCATAACCTGCTGAGCTAGCAAGGATAATACGTTGATCGTCAGCACCCGTTAATAACTGCTCAAAGCTAGCACCTGCAGGCGGTTTAAGTACGCTGGTTAGCGGATCACCTTGACCACGGGCAGATGCCAAGTTGTGTGCGTCGATGCTATAGCTGCGTCCGGTACTGTCGAGCACGTAGATTCTCTCATTGGATTTGCCAAGCACGTGGGCTTGATAGCTATCACCCGAGCGATAGGTCATGCCAGCAGCATCAACGTCATGGCCTTTGGCGGCACGTATCCAGCCCGCTTTCGATAGGATGGCGGTAACAGGCTCGCTTGGTATGAGGTCGGACTCTTTGAGTGCTTGCGCTTCCTCGCGTTCTGCCAATTGCGATACGCGCTCATTGCCGTGTTCCTTCATATCAGCGGTAAGCTCATCAATCATCAGATTGGTCAGGCTGTCTGGATTGTCCAAGTATTCTTGAATGATGGCGCGTTCAGCAGCCAGCTCATCTTGCTCGCGGCGCAGTTCAATCTCTTCTAGTCTTGCCAGCTGACGCAGACGAATGTCTAAGATAGCATTGGCTTGTATTTCAGTCAGATCGTAATCTTGCATCAATGATAATTTTGGATCGTCTTCTTCACGAATAATACGGATGACTTCATCGATATTCAGATAGGCAATCAACAAACCTGCAAGGATATGCAAGCGCTTATCAATTTTATCGAGGCGATATTGCAAACGACGGGTGACCACTGAGCGGCGACAGACGAGCCATTCTTCAAGGATTTCTTTAAGATTTTTGACCTGTGGTTTACCGTTTAGACCAATCATATTCATATTGACGCGGTAATTGCTTTCAAGATCAGTACTGGCAAATAAATGACTCATGACACGTTCGACATCGACGCGCGATGAACGTAGTTCAAGCACGATACGGCAAGCGTTTTCATGATCTGACTCATCATGAATATCAATCACCCACGGCAGCTTTTTATCCATCATGAGTTTAGCGATTTGCTCTTGAATCTTATTGCCTGACACTTGATAAGGAAGCGCGTCGATGATGACGAGATTTTTTTCTTTTGGGTCAATATGGAAAGTTGCGCGCATTTTATAGCTGCCACGGCCGCTCTCATACATCGCTTGCAAATCTTTTTTACGGGTAATGATTTCAGCTGGCGTTGGCAAGTCAGGCGCTGGTATCGATTGGGTTAATTGTTTAACCGATAGCTCAGGATTTTTTAGCAGACGAATAGCCGCGCGTACCACTTCATTAAGGTTATGCGGCGGGATATCGGTTGCCATACCAACCGCAATACCAGTCGTACCATTTAATAAAATATTGGGCAGGCGGGCAGGTAGGGTGGTTGGCTCTTGCATGGTGCCATCGAAGTTATCTTGCCAATCAACCGTGCCTTGTCCTAGCTCTGCAAGCAAAGTATTGGCGTAAGCAGACATTTTGGCTTCGGTATAACGCATCGCGGCAAAGGATTTGGGATCATCAGGGCTACCCCAGTTACCTTGACCCGTGATGAGCGGATAGCGATAACTAAACGGCTGTGCCATTAGTACCATGGCTTCATAACAGGCGCTATCACCATGCGGATGATATTTACCCAGCACGTCACCGACCGTACGCGCCGACTTTTTCGCCTTGGCAGAGGATTTCAGCCCCAGTTCGCTCATCGCATAGACAATACGGCGCTGTACAGGCTTTAGGCCATCAGCGATATTGGGCAACGCCCGATCCATGATGACGTACATAGCATAGTTGAGATAGGCTTGTTCAGTGAACTCCGCCACGGAGCGGGTATCCATCGGTTCATTTGGGATAATGGGAGCAATCGTATTATCAATAACATCGGACATAGAATAGGTTTCGCTTATCAGTTTTAATAGATATAAATAATTGGTGCAAGTGTGCAAATAGGATAGTGCTATCGTAAAGGATATTGGCAAAATTAAAAAGGCATAAGTCAGAATAGACGACAGGTCGTGACGTGCTAGATATAACATCCTTACTCTAAGATGTTTAGCATGAGGTGTTTAGCAAATAATAGCAACGCGACGGATTTATACTTTTAAAAATTTCGATAAATAACGATAAAAATGACGAATCTACTAATAACAAACAAATATCTATTATAAAAAAAGTGGCTATTGTAGTGGGTATTGGTATTTAAGTTGCTGATTTTAATGAATATATACACCGTCAAGTAAGTTTAAGAACTCAAGTTTCAATCTTTTGTATTGAGTAGTTTGTATAAAGTGTGTATGTTATCAACAAAGGGCTATTTACCGCTATATTGTTGATCCTTCGCCATATTTTATATCGTCAGCTGCCCATCATTACTTGTGTTATAACAATGGTTGGCTGTACGGCGATATTTGGTATGTTTGACCTTTTGGGTTAGGAATGGATTGATACCAGCACACTATTATTAGGAGCAGTAAGATTATGGAAAATCAAGGTAACTTAATTCGTCGTGATGACAAACCGTGGGTAGAAACTTACGAAAAACTTGGCATCCAATACGACATTGATATGCCGCCCGCCAATACTTCTTTGATTGATATCCTCGAACAGAATTTCGTTACCCATGCAGGTCGTACCGCTTTTGTGTGCATGGATGTGAAGCTTTCTTATGAAGATTTAGACCGTTATAGCAAACAAATTGCCGCTTACCTGCAGTCGCTTGGCCTACAAAAGGGCGATAAAGTAGCGGTTATGATGCCCAATATCTTGCAGCTACCGGTCGCTGTACTAGGGGTGCTACGCGCTGGCATGACCTTGGTCAATGTCAATCCACTTTATACCACCAAAGAGCTTGAACATCAGTTAAAAGACTCTGATACCAAAGTGCTGTTTATCCTAGAAAACTTTGCCAAAACCTATCAAGACATCGGTAAAGACTTGGTTGATCATGTTGTCATTACCTCGATGGGCGATTTGATGAGCCCGCTAAAAGGCTTTATTGTGAATGCGGTCGTGCGCCACGTCAAAAAATTGGTCCCTGATTATAAAGTTAACGGTAGCGTAAACTTTAAAAAAGCACTCAATAAATTGTCTGTCAAAAACTATAAACGCCCAACCAATATCGGTCTTGATGACGTGGCGGTCCTACAATATACCGGTGGAACCACAGGTGTTGCCAAGGGCGCGATGCTGACGCACGGCAACTTGGTCGCCAACCTTATTCAATGTGACACTTATCTTGGCGATGCGTTTGATAAGTTCCAAGAGCGTAACGAACAGCCGGTTATTATGACGGCCTTGCCGCTGTATCATATTTTCTCATTTACCGTTTGTGGTATGTACGGTTTATATAGTGGTTGTATTGGTCTATTAGTGCCAAATCCACGTGATGGCGCAAGCTTAATCAAGGCTTATAAAGACTATCCACCGGCGTTTTTCCCAGCGGTCAACACGCTATTTAACGCGCTTGCCAACAGCGAAGCCTTTCAAGCATTGGACCATAGCAAGCTTGAGATGTCGATGGGCGGCGGCATGGCAGTATTAAAAGACACCGCGACTAAGTGGGAAAAAATAACCGGCAATATTATCGTCCAAGGTTATGGCTTATCAGAGACATCTCCTGTCGCGTCGGCAAACCCGCAAGGTACCGGCGAGTTCTCAGGAAATATCGGTCTACCGATGCCAGCGACTGACATGGCCATCTTGGACGAAGAAGGTAATGAGTTGCCAATTGGTGAGCGCGGCGAAATCTGTGTTCGTGGTCCGCAGGTCATGAAAGGCTACTGGAAACGCGAAGACGCGACGGCTGAGGTCATGACGGCGGATGGCTATTTCCGTACCGGCGATATCGGCGTGATGGATGAAGAAGGTTACTTTAAGATTGTCGATCGCAAAAAGAATATGATTTTGGTCTCAGGCTTTAACGTTTATCCAAACGAAGTAGAAGATGTGATGTCTGGTCATCCAAAGATTTTGGAATGCGGCGTTATCGGTATCGACGATGAAAAAAGCGGCGAAGTGCCGAAGATTTTTGTTGTGCGTAGTGATAACAGCCTGACTAAAGAGGAAGTACTTGCTTATGCCAAAGAAAACCTCACCGGTTATAAGCGTCCTCGTTATGTTGAATTTATCGACGAGCTGCCAAAATCTAACGTCGGTAAGATTTTACATAAAGACTTACGCGCCCTAGAAGAAAAGAAACACGCTTAAACCGTCTCATATCATAAATAGCCTAATACCAAATTTAGCGGGCTTTTTATAGCGCTTTATCAATACTGAGCATTGATAAAAATATCTTGATATTTGATAGGCGAATGGTGAAAGATGATAAGGTCTTATGCAAATGACCTTATCATTTTTTTTGTTTTTCTATAAGGGTTTGCTAGTATTCATAGAGAACTGGGCGCAAAACTGCTATAGTTCTTGCCCATAGATACTCTATTTAACAGGTGTATTTGACGATAAATGTAGAATATTATCGTCATAAATACCCTTAGACATGCTCTATATGTCTCGAGATTTTTAACTTAAAAGTTTGTGAATGACAAATTCTCTTGAATAAGCAGTTTCTTATGTCATAAGACTTCTTATTCACAAGTTTTTGCTTTTATAACTCAGTGATTGTATACCACGGTGATTTTATTTAATAAATTTTGATAGCAACTTACTAACAGTAATATTTAGGGAAGATTATGACGGACAGTACCAATAAAGAAGCCAAAAACCATAACGCTGCGGCAGATAACCAATCAATGGTTGAAAGTACCTTTCCTACCATGCCGACGATAGACAGCGACAGTCCGTGGTTAGGCGCATATGAGCGCTATGGCATCAATGCAACCATCGATATGCCAGAAGACAATACGTCTTTACTGGAAGTGTTCGAACGTAATTTTAGCCGTTATGGGCAAAAACCTGCTTATATTTGCATGGGTTCGTCAATCACCTTTAAGCAGTTAGATTTATACAGCCGCCAAATCGCCAGTTATTTGCAGTCGTTAGGGTTGGTCAAAGGTGACAAAGTTGCCGTTATGATGCCCAACATCTTGCAATATCCTATTGTGATGCTCGGTATCATCCGCGCTGGCATGATTTTGGTCAACGTCAACCCGCTATATACCAGTCGCGAGTTGTCGCATCAGCTAAACGATAGCGGCGCCAAAGCATTATTTATCGTTGAGAATTTTGCCAAAACTTACCAAGAAGCCGAAGACAAAGGTCAAGTACAGCACGTTATCGTCTGTAAATTGGGCGATATGCTTGGTTTGGTCAAAGGCACCGTCGTCAATCTTGTTGCGCGCCACGTGAAAAAGATGATTCCGGCCTACCGCTTGCCCGGTAGCACGAGCTTCAAACACGCGTTAAATGCTATCTCAGCGAGCAAGTATAAGCGTCCTGATTTAAACTTAAGCGATGTGGCCTTGTTGCAATATACGGGCGGTACCACCGGTGTTGCCAAAGGCGCGATGCTGTCACACGGCAACTTAGTCGCCAACATGCTCCAAATCAGTGTCTTAATGAATAGCGCCTTCGACGACGATGTCGATGCCGATGACGTGATTTTGACCGCGCTGCCGCTATACCATGTGTTCTCGTTTATGGTTTGCGGTATGTACGGCATGTACCAAGGTTATGCTGGCTTGCTGATTCCAAATCCGCGTGATTTGGATGGCCTGATTAAAGAGATGGCGAAATATAAACCGGCATTTATCCCGGCGGTAAATACCTTATTTAACGGTTTGGTGCATAAAGAAGGCTTTGCCGATTTAGATTTCTCTAATCTAAAAGCCTCGATTGGCGGCGGTATGTCGGTCTTGCCAAGCGTGGCAAAAGAGTGGCATAAAATCACTGGCTTGCCCATCGTTGAAGGGTACGGTTTGTCGGAAACCTCACCAGTAGTGGCCTTTAACCCAATGACCATCTCTGAATTTACCGGTAAAATTGGTATTCCTGCTTCTAGCACTGATATTATTTTAATCGATGATGATGAAAATGAAGTTGCACTCGGCGACCGCGGCGAAATCTGTGTCAAAGGGCCACAGGTGATGATTGGTTATCAAAACCGCCCACAAGAAACAGCTGAAACCTTTACCGCCAAAGGTTTCTTGAAAACGGGCGATATCGGTATCATGGACGAAAAAGGCTTTATCAAAATCGTTGATCGCAAAAAAGATATGATTTTGGTGTCAGGCTTTAACGTCTATCCAAATGAAATCGAAGAAGCCATGAGCGAGCATCCGAATGTGGTAGAATGCGGCGCTATCGGCATTCCTAATGACGAGCGCGGCGAAGATCCTAAGCTGTTTGTGGTCAAAAAAGGCGAGGTAACCGAGCAAGAGCTGATTGATTTTGGCAAAAAACAATTAACCGGTTATAAGCGTCCGCGTCATATCCAGTTCGTGGATGAATTACCAAAATCAAACGTCGGTAAAATCCTGCGTAAAGAATTGCGTAAGATGGAAGGGTTAGAATAAGGTTGGCAGCAGACCTTTAACACTAAACTTTTGGCATCAAACTTTTAGCACTAAATCTTGCGAAAGTAGCGGCGTAATAGCTTGGTGATTCTTGCTATTGCGCCGCTGCCACGTTAGGATAACGTCATCTTTTCGCTTGCTAACATAGCTGTTGACGTCGCGACGACCCTATTATTTTATAACGCTTTATCACTTTGATTTTATAACATCGTACTAGGAAATTTTATGCGTATTGATAACCGTGAGCTTAACCAACTTCGCTCGATCAGCTTTGAGCGCCATTACACGAAGCATGCTGAAGGTTCAGTATTGGTCAGCTTTGGCGATACCAAAGTACTATGCACTGCGAGCGTGGAGGCAGGCGTACCGCGCTGGCTCAAAGGTAAAGGCAAAGGCTGGGTTACTGCCGAGTACGGCATGTTGCCGCGTGCGACCAATACTCGTAATCAGCGCGAAGCGGCTCGCGGTAAACAGTCAGGTCGCACGCAAGAAATCCAGCGTTTGATCGGTCGTAGCTTACGAGCGATGATTGATTTGGGTAAACTTGGCGAAAATACCATCTATCTTGATTGTGATGTCTTGCAAGCGGATGGCGGCACGCGTACCGCCAGTGTGACGGGCGCGGCCATTGCCCTTATCGATGCGCTAGAAAGCCTACAAAAAGCCAAAAAGCTAAAAGCTGATCCATTAATTGGTTTGGTCGCTGCGGTATCGGTTGGTATGAAAGATGGCGAAGCGTATTTGGACTTAAACTACGAAGAAGATGCCAGCTGTGATACTGATTTAAACGTGGTGATGACCCAAAAAGGCGAGTTTATCGAACTACAGGGTACGGCAGAAGAAAAACCTTTTACCCGCGCTCAAGCAGACGCTATGCTTATCCTTGCCGAAAAAGGTATCGCTGAGCTGATCGATATGCAAAAAACAGCATTAGGTTGGTAAATCTCTAAGCGTATTTTTAAGGTTTATTATTTCAATTTTTAACCATCCACTGCTCTTAAACAGGTATTCATGCATGCTAAAGCTGACCGATGACGGCGCCAAAATCACCTTGCAAGGTCAGTCGCCCGCAGCCGATAATGGGCTGTTTTGGTTTGGCACCGCATTGTTGGTTGGAGCGGTGGCGGTCGCTTTGGCAATGAGCTTGCTACCTGAGCGCTTAGCAATTGGCGCTTTGGCACTATTGATTATTGGTAGTTTTATTTTTAATCGGCAGCGCCAACAGCGTAAAAAAACCATGAGCGGCGTTATTAGTAGCGGCGTCTTGTGGGTGCGCGATGGCGAGTTGGTACATGACAATCAAGGTAAGCGCGAGCATATCCATCTGAGCGCTGGCGACAAAATTACCTTAATTGGCGAGCAGCTACAAATTGCCGATTGTGATGACATTCGTAAATATCTAATCAGTGGCTTTGATAATATCCAAGAAGCAACCGCGACCAAAGCCATCCTACAAGGTCAGGCTTTGAGCAAACGCCATGCCAATATCAAAATGAGCGATGAGTAAATTATTGATTGGCTTTCATCCTTTCGTCTGTTTTTCTATAGATAGTCTACAAGCTGATAATAGCTAATTATCCTTCCTAAATCTCCGTTCATATTTCTAAAGCCGATATCTTTATAAAAACCATATTTTTATAAAAACCAAGCCTCGTTTTACCACTTATCCTTAAAATTATACCTTTTATCGCTTACCTCAAAGCAATAGTACTTGCAGATTCCTGTACAAATGGTTTATAAGTAGGATTGAAAAATTTATCTTATTTACCGTTAATACGCTTATTGATGCCAGCTTATAAAGACCAAACTTTGTGAATGGTCAAAGCTCAAGCTAAGTCATCAATAATATGTTGCCAAGGAGTTGGTCATGTCGCGTTTGTCCTTTTGGTCAATCACAACGTCGAGCAGTGCATTATTATTTACCTTTGCTACAATTTTTCCGGTCAGCCAAGCAAATGCCGATAGCATGAGTGCCTTGATTGCACAAAAATCAGCCCAACCTGATTATAGCGCCCGATATACCCCAACGTACTCAGCGGTTCCTCCTGCCAAAGTCAGCACGCGCTCTACCATTCAACGCGCTGGCAATACGGCCAGCTATCGCTCGAATGCGAGCAGCGCGCCACCAAGTTATACGACTAATAGCGCGTCTAATAACAGCTACTCTAATAGCTCTTATTCTAACCAAAATACTTATATCGGTAATGCCCAAAGCAATTATCGCTATCCGGCAGTCCAACGCCAGGCGCCGACTGTTTTGCCGGCATTTTTATCGGGCAGTTATGATAATGTCGATAGCGAATATTTGCCGCTACTTAGTAATGCTGAAACCCAAAGTAGTCGGGCAGCGCGGGAAGTCATCAGCACCGCGCGCAAGATGGCGCTCAATGAGCGGACGATTATTAAAGGTGGCTGCTGGGATTATCTCAATGCGGTATTTAATCGAGCAGGGGTGAGCCGTAATACCATCCATAAAGGCACCTACGGACAAGGCCCTTATGCCAATAGCAGTGAGATAGAAGTCGGTGACTGGCTCTACTATATCAATCACGGCTACAATGGCGTCGAGCACAGCGGGCTGTTTGTTGGCTGGGTCGATGAGAATGCCAAGCAAGCATTGATACTTAGCTATGCTGGTGAAAATCGCCGTGAACCTGCGCGCTATCGTGTTTACGACTTAAGTAATGTCTATCAAATCATGCGGCCAAATGTTTAATATAGTAAGTGAAAAGTAATATCGATACATCACGCACTGCTGATATCAATTTTTCTTGCTTGCTGTGCCTGCGCAGACAGAGGCGACAAAAAATTGATATCAGCAATACCGTCGCGTTTTAGGATATTTTGACTATAGCGTTGATTTGAGCCAACAAGACTTAAAAAAAGCGTCCGTCACTTTAATATGTAACGGACGCTTTTTTGTGAGTTTCAGACTCAGATAAAAATACTTTTAAGGTAAGTCAGCTTTACTTTCCATTATTTTAAAAAGGTTTTACCACCACCAAAATGACAATGAAAATTAACGCAAATACGGGGATTTCATTAAACCAGCGCCAAAATTTATGTGATTTATAATGCGGATTATCAATCAGCCTTTTACGATAAAATCCGCAAGCGCCATGATAGCCTGATAGCAGTACTACCAATAATAATTTAACGTGTAGCCAGCCCTGAGTTTTATAAACATCCCAGCCCATTCCCAACATCCATAAACCAAACAACCAAGTGGCTATCATCGATGGCGTCATGATACCGCGATAGAGCTTGCGCTCCATAATGGCAAAGCGCTCGTGGCTGATGCTATCGTCGCTCATCGCATGATAAACGAATAGGCGCGGCAGATAAAATATCGCTGCAAACCAGCACACCATAGAGATAATGTGAGCCGCTTTAATCCAATTAAAATAGTCTGCCATCATTTTCTCTCTTACGTTTTAATATTTTGTGCGCAATGTCGTGCGCAATTTCTTAATTAATAATGTCGGCAAGCTTAGCGCAGATGAGGCGATAATGGTAGCGGCACGCATGGCATTTACTCTGCTAAGACAACTTGCGACTGATGACCGCTCATGGCATCCATGACAGGCACTTGCTTTGGCGCTCGTGGTGCGGCAAATTGCTTAGTTAAGCCAAGCTCGCGCATCAGCCTATCGTCACCTGATTGGCTAGCATTGCCGGTGGTCAAAAGCTTATCACCATAAAAGAATGAATTTGCCCCTGCCATGAATGCCAATGCTTGCTCAGCATCAGATAAACTTTCGCGTCCAGCAGATAAGCGTACATAGCTGGTTGGACAGCAAATACGCGTCACCGCAATCGTCCGTATCCATTCAAGAACAGATAGCTGACCTTCTGCTAAGACTTTATCACCGATCGGCGTCCCTTGAATAGGCACCAATAAATTGACTGGAATAGATTCAGGCGCTTTGGGCATTTTCAGTAGCTCATGAACCCAGTCGATGCGGTCATCACGACTTTCACCCATGCCAACGATGTTGCCGCTACAAACGTTAATACCTGAATCGCGTACATTTGCAATGGTATCTAAGCGCTCATCATAGCTGCGCGTACTGACCACTTGTTCATAGTAACTTCTCGAGGTATCGAGATTATGATTGTAATAATCTAAACCTGCATCCGCCAACTGTGCCGCTTGGTCTGTATCAAGCATGCCAAGGGTCATACAGGTTTCAAGTCCCAATGCTTTGATTTCTTTGACCAGCTCGACCACATAAGGCATGTCTTTGGCGCTTGGGTGCTTCCACGCTGCACCCATACAAAAGCGCGATGAACCTGTGGCTTTGGCGCGTTTGGCAGCGGCAATGACTTTATCGACTTCGATACGTTTTTCCGCCTGTAGCTTAGTGGTATCGCGGTGGTGACCAGACTGCGAGCAGTAACCGCAATCTTCAGGACAGTTACCAGTCTTGATAGAAAGTAAGGTGCTGATTTGTACTTCATTAGCGCTAAAGTGTTGGCGGTGTATCGTCTGTGCTTGCAGTAATAAATCCATCAACGGCAAGTCAAACAACTGAGCGATTTGCTCACGGCTGTATTTTTTCTCGCGGTTTTTAGTTGCGTCTGTCGCTAAGCTTGCTAAAAAATCATGGGACGCATTTTTATTATTAAGTGTTGAATCAGTATTGTTATGATTATAGTTATTGGCATTCGGTTCTGAGATATTAAGCAATCCTGCCATGAGATAAATCCTTTTATAACGATATTAAGAGGTATTAGATAAATTAATAGCGATTAGTTAAATTAAGAAAAATTGAGTAACCTTGGGTTTATGCCTTTGTTAAAGTGTAGACAAAATAATTTAGGCAATAAAAAAAGGTTGCCGTATAGTATACCGCAACCTTTTTAGAAAATCAGAATAGTACTAAGTAGTGAAACGTATCTAGGTTATTTTTACACTAGATTGTTTTTACGCTAAATTGTCCTTACGCTAGATTATATGGACGTTAGCCAGCTACTCTCTGCTTATTTTCACTCGTGACATTATTTATTCGATTGAGTTATTATTTACCCAATTTATGCTTAGCAACGCCGATCCAATGATTGGCAAACTGCTGCGCTTTATAGGCATAAGGCTTGGCTTGTTGAATATAAGGTTTGTACTGTTCTGGCACCGCTGGCACGATATGTTTGGCAAGCTTATTGAACCACATCATGAGGCTATAATCGCCCTCGATGCTCAAATTGCCTTCTTGTACAGCGTTCATAAAAGCAGGCAGGCTGCCTTTGGTCAATAGCTTAACGCCCGTCATCGAATCTTTAAAATTAATCGTCAAATCAGCGTCTTTGGCATGACCGCTATGCTGACTAAATTGACCATTATCAAAGCTATAGTAACGCGCGATATCAGCGTCAGTGCTGGCAAGCTCGATAGTGACTTTACGATCAGCAAACAGCGCTTTGACGTCTTCATCTTCGCTATCAGCGAGCATCGATAAACGATAACCAATCACCGCCAGTAACACATCTAATGGGTCAGACTTAATATCTAATACAGGAACAGTAAACATAATCGAACTCCTAAACAACCTAAAGAATGAGAAATGAAACGCAAAATAATGCGTACTTTATAACAATTTTTATGACAAATATATAATTAGATTATAAACGATTGAACAGATGATAAGTTTCCATTCTTTAGGAGTTACGTAGAGTGCCTTAAGTATCTTGTAACATTCGATGACAGCAGTATGATTGGGACAAGCTTAGTAAATGACCGAGTGACTGAATTACTGAAAGCGCGGTTGATAGTCGTCATCATAGACGGGCGTGTGTTCAATATAGCGGGTGGCTTGTAGTTCGCGCTGCTGATGCACAGTGCGGCTGACGTCTTCGTAACGCAAAGCTCGATAGAGTACCCAACCTATCAAAGGCAACCAGCTAATACCCATCGCGATCACATAATTGTGCCATTCTGATAGTACCGACCAATAGCTTAATAAGCTATGAATGGCTTCAACCGCCAACCAATACGCCATGCCACCAAACAGATACCAAAGTAACCAACGCTGCGATGATAAAGCCAGCGCAAGCACCATGCCCATTAGCAGTCCAGTACCCAATATGGCACCTGCGCCCCATGTCTCACTGGCAAAAGTAGAAAATATGGTTAATAACATTGTTCATCTCGCTCTTTATCAGGTGAATTCCAACAGGGTCATTATGGAAGTTTGCGAGCTAAAGCTAAAGAGGTTAGCGACGACTTTGCGACAACAGCTGACGTTTGATTTTTTTAAACAGTTTTAAGAAAATTGCGTGCAAATATCGCCGTCAATAGCAACAAAAAAGCGCCTTAATCGTAGGCGCTTTTTTGGAATTAATTTACTTTTAACGTAGATTTAGCTTTAAGGACGAACGCCGCGGCGCCCCCACCACGATAAGGCGATGACCAAAACAGCGCCTAACAGCATTAAGCCTAAAGTGGTTAGCCAATGAGCACCCGTAGGATATTGCCATGGCATGACGTTATTGATAGCATCGTTATTTAATGTACCGAGCGCATCGGTTTTCCATGGCCAAACTTTCACCAGCGAGCCTGCGATAAAGCCTGTCAGCAAAGCGAGAGTTGCTTGATAATAGCGTGATAGCAACCATTTGAGCATACGCGTAAATAATAATAACCCCGTTGCCATGCCAGCTATGACGGTAAAAATAATACTAAAGTTTAGCGTATGCACCGCTTCGAGTACGGTGTCATAAGCGCCCATTAATAATAGAATAAATGAGCCTGAGATACCGGGTAATATCATCGCACAGATGGCAATCGCACCTGCAAGAAACAAATACGGCAAACTCGGCGCGGTGGTCAATAACGGTAAGCTACTGATGACAACCGCGCTACTAGCGCCCAGCAAGAACAATACCACCCGTCCTATATTCCAGCGCGTAATCTCAGTCAATAAGATAAAGACCGTTGCCACCACCAAACCAAAAAAGAATGACCAAATCAGTAAAGGCTGATGGTCGAGTAAATGCTTAATAAATCCAGCTAACGTAGCAAAACTGGTGGCGATACCAAGTAGCAAGCACACCAAAAAAGTGGCATCGACTTGCTTCCATACGGCGACCAAGCCTTTAAGCCCGCCTTGTTGGCGAAAGATTTGCCAAAGATGAGGGCCGACGCTACTCAAAGCATTAATCAAGCGCTCGTAAATCCCTGCAATTAGGGCAATCGTGCCGCCAGAAACACCGGGTACAATGTCTGCTGCACCCATCGCAATGCCTTTGGCATAGACGCCAAATAGCTGCTTTGGACTGTCATTATAAATAGGGGTGCTTTCTTGGGATAAAGACGCATTATCTATAGGAGTGGAAGATGACGGCGCATCTGGCCGCGGTGATTGTGATGCCGTCATGGACAGTCCTTTTTTATTTAATAAGATAAAAGTAAGATGAATAGGGTAAAAGAGATGTAGATATAAAAAAGCTTCAACCATAAAAGCTAGGCTAAAGACAAATCCTTAACCTAGCTAATTTTTTAGAATGGTTAAGCGTTATTTAGTGCGGGCAAAGGCTGGATAGCCAAGCGCATAAAGCACGCCTTCAAGCCCTGTAACATTGACCGCAGCGTCCGCACGCGCTTGCACGATGGGTTTGGCATTAAACGCCACGCCCAAATCCGCTAGCGCCATCATTGGTAAATCATTGGCACCATCGCCGACGCAAACCACTTGTGACATATCAATACCCAAGCGCTCAGCAGTATGTTCAGCAATCGCCGCTTTTTTGGCGCCATTAATAATCGGCAGTTGCACATGACCGGTCACTTCGCCGTCTTCGATATCTAGCGCATTGGCGTGGACTTCATCGATGCCTAGTTGCTCAGCGATATAACGGGCAAAGTAGGTAAAGCCGCCTGAGACCAAGACCGTATGATAACCCAGAGCTTTAAGGGCGCTGATAGTGGTCAGCGCGCCTGTTGATAAGGTTAAACGGCTACAAATATCATCGAGCACATCGGTCGATATGCCTTTTAATAACGCCACGCGCTGTGCAAAGGATTCATCAAAATCCATCTCACCGCGCATCGCCGCTTCGGTAATGGCTGCAACTTGCTCGCCAATCCCCGCAGTTTTTGCCAGCTCAACGATGACTTCTTGCTCAATCAACGTCGAATCCATATCAAAACAGGCCAGCTTATGGGTACGTAGCATATGACCGACCGACAAGATATGACAGTCGACCACATCTAAATGCTCGCTACCTATGGCAGTTTGCGAGTTTTTATAGTCTTCGGTTAACTCGTGGCGCAGACGGGTGGTCAATTGGTCATCGATAATGTGCGCCGCTGCTGTTTTTTTAGCAGGGTGTATGAGAGTATCGGTGACGGGTACTAGTAGATAGCGAAACACTTGCACCTCAATAAACGAGCGCTTAGCAAATGGCTGCGTGGTATCTATATCAGCAATCTCAATATCGACAAAATTGGCGTCGGCGTCTTCTGCGACAGTGACCAAGTGCCAGTTTGGCTGCTCATCGACCCAAGACTGCACATATTGATGAATATCGAGCGAAGATACATGCGTCGGCAATACCACAATTAAGGCAAACACAGGCAAGGATTGTAGCGCATCAAAATCATGTAGATTTGTGCCTTCAGGCAATAATGAGGCTACAGAATCGACCGCTTGTTGCCAAGCTTTGCTGTCTTTTGGTAACGAGTAAGATGTATTTTTTTGCATCGCTCAATTGTCCCTTGTATGCTGATATAAGATTGGGAATAATAGCAGCTTTACTGGGCAGCGCCTATAGATGAGGTACAAAGTCTCACAGTCTGATAAAAACGCTTAGCATACCCAATTAACAGGCCTAAAAAGCGCCGCCGCATAGAAGAAAATTCTTACAATAAATTTATGCGATTCGCTAACGCCATAACCCTTACTATGATGATATAGTAGAGAAAATAAGCGCTCGATTTGTCGGTAAATGTATGAACCAAACATAATTGCACAACAAAACTGCTGTACGATGGCAAGGTCTTATCAATAGCATTGGTTTCAGTGTCATCTGTTTAGGTGCTATTTGTTTAAGTGCTATGCGTTTAAATACTGCAATACTATTGATTAAGTGGCGGCGCTAGTAAATTAAGCAAAAAATAAATAGACAAATTAAGAGCTGCATACACTTCTAGAAAATGAGCCTTAGCCTCGTTTTTTTACTTCCATTTATCCAAAAAAGTTTACCATATCATGACGTATTTAGCGCCGCGGCAAGGGTTGTTTGCCATTATTCTTCTGGTTAGTTTTTGTTTGCAGACCCTATTATTGGTCATCAGTACCGATCAGCAGCTGAGCAATAGCCGTGCCCAAAAGGGCGAGCAAATGGTCGCTCAGCTCATTGATGAAGCGCGCTTATCTTTAGAAAATAAAGACCGCGTCAGCCTTAGCGTCATAGCCAATCGCTATACCAGCGAGCAGGACGTCACGCGCATTTTGATTAAAGACAATAATGGCGATGTCTTGGTGCCAGTCGGTAATGCACCGATGCAGCAAGGCGATACCATTAGCCAAATCGCCACCAAAGGCGATGCAGTCATCGGTAGCGTGGCCTTGACCCTCAAAGACATTAGCAAGGGTGAGATTATCGCCATGCAGTGGCCGTTTGTGATTGGCTCGATGCTGCTGCATTTATTGCTATGGCTAATTTATGGTTATATTGCGCGCCCAACCAAAGAGCAAATCAATGCGCTAAGCCGCGATATTCAAGATTTACATCGCGAGCAGTACAGACAGATCGATCAGCGCGAATTTGCGCGCGGTTATGAGCGCAACCTTGAGCGTGGCGATGAAACAGAAGATGTGTCAACAGAATCCGCTAGTGCAGCCAATGCCGCGGCTACCAGCCGCAATCCAAATGCTGATAAATCAGACCTACCGCGTAAACTAGATATTCATAGTGCGGTCAATCAATACGTTAGAGGGCAGCAAGGTCAAAATCCTGAGCTTGATGCGACTCATGACACCACTTCACATGCTATGAATAACGATGGCGCGGACAATCTACAGGACCAACTGACTGCTGGCAATGCTAACAATCATGACAGCCATAAGTCTAATGGCTCTAATGGTATGGCTCGGCTGTCTGCCAACCGTCCATTTGATAGTGTCAGCGTCCAGATAGTCTTTCATGATGAGTTCAATATGCTCGAGCGCTTAGCGCCGTCGCAGCGCCTGCCTTATTTGGCATTATGTACGCAGTTATTAAATCAAGCGGTGACCGAATTACTGAAGCAGCCATTATTGCTTGGGGTCAGCGCAATTAATGAGCCACACTTTGATGAAAGCGGCGCTTATGTGATGCTAAAGGCAGATAATAGCCATGCCAAAGTAGCATTGGCAGGGGTGATGCTCGCTAAGCTGTATCTCATGCTCAATAAAATTATCCACGATAAGCATATCGAACTGTCAAGATTTGCCTTACCAGCGAAAGCGGGTGTCAGTGACAATGCGCAAGTTGAAGCGATGAGCCATTTATTAGAGAGCGTCGGTAAAAAAGAGCAGATGCTTATTTTGCTACCAAATGCGGGTATTAAACAAATCAATCATCATGTTCAGCTCCAAAGCGTCATGCGCCCAACGACCGTTTATGAGCGCGAATGTGCGATATTCGATGGCGGTAATGATGCCATGATTCAGCGGCTGGCTGATGTACGTAATGCGGTATTGATGATTGAAGAGACAGAAGAGCAAGGGTAAATTTGTCACTTTAGACGTCAGTGAATCTCTACAATTGCCTGTAAGATAAATGCCTATGCGCTTATTATCTTTGAGCATAACGTTGTCATAGTGATAAAAAGGATTGACAACGCTTGGGAGAGACTTTATAAGGCATATATATATTTATGTATTTTTAATACCTTTGCCGAAAAACGATAGGAGCTTGTCATGAGTGACGCTGATATTGATGACGATTTTGATGACGATTTTGTCGATGATGACGACGCCAAGATGGTGGAAGAGGCCGAAACCAGTGTGCGTACGCGCTTAAGCAGCCTTGAAAAACGCCGTTTGATTGATAACCTACTAGAAGAAAAACGTCTAGAAAAAGAGCTCAAAGACGATCTTGATGACATCGATAATTTTGATGAAGATGGCGATGACTGGGATGATGACGATATTTAACCCGTTATTTCTGTTTTAAGTTTGCCGCCTGATAATCAGGAAAAGTAAAGATAATGGCTTGTGTTAGCCGAAAGTTGTTAACTGGTTACACAGATAAGCAATCATCATGTTAAGTATATTGTGCTAAGCTGATTGTCAGATATTTTTAATAATATTAAATTGTTAAAAATGATGCTGCAATCAGCTCTTTTTATGTTGCCATACTCATGTATGGCGTACGCCGTAATCTAGCCGCCAAGGACTCCCTGCTATGAATAACCCACTCAGTTTCGATGAATTATTAGACTATTTGGACAATGATGAGAGCCAGTTCGTGCTGGATAGTGTTGCCACCCACGGTTTTTTGACCGCCACTATTATCGGACGTCCATTGCCAAATTGGCTAGATGCGCTATTTGAAGGTCATGTCAGTGACATTCCTGCAAATGTGATTGACGGTATTCAGCGCTGGCGCGACTCGATTATGGCTGAGCTAAAAAACGAAACGCCGATCGAGCTACCCTTTGGTGAAAATGCGGGTAATGAGGAAGTGGCGGTCGATTTTTCAGAGGAGTCTGACATCGTTGCTTGGTCGATCGGTTTTGTCGATGCGATGTATGGCGATGAAGCCAGTGATTGGTTTGAAGATGAAGAAACGGCAGAAGATGTGGCGGTCTTAACCTTGCCTATGATTGTGCTAAGCGGTATCGATGATGAGGATCCTGAGCTTGCCGAAATGCGCGCTGATGAAGATAAAATGGCGCAAATGGCCAATAGCATCGAAGGCAATTTGACCGAGCTGTTTTTATTGTTTCATACCAATGACTAGCAGGGTTTGTTTCAACAATATTGATTGTTTATTATGCACTGACACCATCAATCTTCATTAAATTCATATAAGTCACCAATAAGGCTGTAGCATGACTGTGCAACTTTCCAACCTTGAGCACTTACCCAACTACCAGATTACCGAGCGCTTGGACGTTGTTTACGGTAGTACTGTGCGCTCAAAGCACATGGGCAAAGACTTGTTCGCTGGGCTAAAAAATATCGTTGGTGGTGAGCTGACGGCTTATACCGAGCTATTAGAAGAGTCACGCCAAGAAGCCATCGATCGTATGGTCATCAAAGCAGAAGCCTTAGGTGCCGATGCCGTGGTAGGTCTGCGGTTTTCGACTTCGAGCATTGCCCAAGGCGCTTCTGAGCTGTTTGTCTATGGCACCGCGGTTAAAGCCGTACCCATGCCGCAGCAGTCCGTCTCTTCGCCGTCATCTCATCAACCGCCGAGCAATCCTTCTGGTCCTACAGGTTTGCAAAATTATAACCAAGCGGTGCCGCAAAACCCAACCGCCGCCGCTGATGATTTGCCACGTTTCAATCCTTTTGGTTAATTAACCAGTAAAAAAAGCAGCAACGCTTTTTGACGCTCGAGACGGTTCATGAATAATTCTCTCACCCAAATGCTTATCAACTACGCGCCGCTTCTGGTATTGTTTGTAGTCGGCTGGTTTTTTGGTTCACGGCATGAGCGTCAGCATTTGGCACAATTAAAAATCGCTGAAAAAGAGCTTGGCCATATTGTCGTCTCGACCGAGCGCTTTTATGTACCCAAATTGGATGCTCATACTGAGGGTGAATTGGTACTTGGCAGCGTGGTGATTGCGCAAGATTATTTTAAAATGGTCATTGCTCGCGTTTTAAGTATTTTTGGTAAAAATCTTACCACTTATGAGACCTTACTTGATCGCGCGCGCCGTGAAGCTGCCGTACGTATGCGTAGCCAAGCGCAGGCGAAAGGCTATAATCATATTTATGGCCTGCGTTTTGAAGTCAGTAATGTCAATCAGTTGGGCAGTATGGTCGAAGCCATTGCCTATGGTACCGCCGTCCATAGTTGTGAGAATTCTGATAAAGCCTCGATCCTTTAAAACTATTTAACCATAACCATGTTAGACCTTCTGGCAAATCCTCTTATTTACTCTGACTAAAACCCTTTCTATTTCTACTCTATTCCCACATTTTACACTTGACTGATGAGTCGTTGAATAAAGCAAATGTATATGACATTTGCGCTATATACTCGCTATATGTTTTGCTGACTTTTATGCTATAAGCACTCTCATAAAAGCTATAGTGAGTGAAAAGTAATATCGATATATCAGCAATTCAGTATAACAATGAGTGATGGCCGTTGATGTTAAGCGTTAGCCGCTATTAACCAGCCTTAGCAAGGAATGCTAAGCAGGTATCACTCAATCATTAGCAGTTGATCTAGGAATAGGTCACATTTACAGGGATGTTAGTATGGAAAGTTTGGCGCTAGTCACTTTAGTAAACTCAGTTATTATTCCTATTTGCTTGTTTTTAATCATGATGGGCATGGGCTTGACTCTCGTCACCAATGATTTTAAACGGGTGTTAAAGTATCCCAAAGCTGTCGGTATAGGCTTGACCAATCAGCTGATACTACTGCCAATCATCGGCTTTGTCTTAGCCAATATCATGCCATTACGCCCAGAGTATGCCGTTGGCGTTATGCTGCTCGTGCTATGCCCAGGCGGCACTACCTCAAACTTATTTACTTATTTGGCCAAAGGCGATGTGGCGCTGTCGGTGACGATGACCGCAATTGCCAGCGTTATCACGGTATTCACCATTCCGATTGTACTGAGCTTTTCGTTGATTTATTTTATGGGCAGCGGTAGCGCGTTTGAATTGCCCGTATTAAAAACGGTGCTTACTTTGGTGCTGCTAACGATTGTGCCTATTAGTATCGGCATGCTGATTAAGCGTTACGCGCCCGCAGTCGCCGATCGCTCACAAATCTATGTGTCGCGCTTTGGCGTGCTGTTTTTAACGTTTTTAGTGCTGTTTTTGGGCTATGTGCAACGCGATATCATCGTCGATGCCTTTATCGCTACCGGCCCTGTGTCGATAATATTGAATCTTTCAACCATGGCGCTTGGCTATTATAGTAGCAAATGGTTTGGTCTAAACTTGGCGCAAAGAACGTCAGTCACGTTAGAAGTCGGGCTCCAAAACAGTACCTTATCGATATTTATGGCGTTGACGTTATTATCTAATTACGATATGTCGATGATACCAGCCATCTATACCTTGGTAATGTTCTTAACGGCAGGGATTTTGGTACGCATATTTAGCGCGCGACACAATAAACTGAGAAAATCTGAGATAGAAAGCAGTGTATTAGCCGCGCGCATGCTTTAACGCTAATGATTTAGACAGACGTTAAGCATCTATAGACAATTCAATATAAAAGTGGTTCATTTAAAATAGCGCTCTGTTGGAATAAATCTTCCTCGCTTGCTGTGTGCTTCGCACTCCAGAGGCTTCGAGAAATTTATTCCAGCAGTCCTATAACATTTCTAAATGGAATTTACTATAAATCACTCGTTCATAAAATCCCATAACAGGTTTAAATGCTTAAAATCTGTCATGGGAAATTAGCTTAAGGATTTTACTGCTAATTATTGTTAATAAGGTCGGCGGGTATTTATACGGTTGTTTATATTGTTGACTTCGTTTGGTTTGTCTTTGGCAGTTTCTTCTTTGACTTTAGCAATATCAAACAAGAAGGTACGGTTTTTTAGGACCGCGACAAATACCACCCCGCCCACGGTATTGCCAACCAATATCACCGCCAAAAATAGCAAATAGCGCGCTAAGCTGACGGTATTGCCATAAAGCAAAGCAGAAAATATCTCGATATTACCGACGATACTATGATGCAAACCTAAAAAGCCAATACTGCCAGTAATCAAGGTCACTAAAACAATGCGGCTAAGGGTGTCGCGCGCCGAGGTAACAAGCCAGGCGGTGATGCCCATCATCCAGCCTGCCAAGATGGCGCTACCAAATATCACCCACCATCTAAACCCTAAGATATGCTCGGCATAGGCATCGATGTCACTGACGCTAAACAGCTGCATATTTAAACCTAGGCCTATCATCAAAGCGGCAAACAAACAGCCACCAACGACGTTACCGGCGATGACAATGCCCCAAAGGCGTAGCAACTTATGTAAGGGTTCGATTTTGTTGAGAACGGGCAGGCTCAACAGTGAGGTTTGTTCGGTAAATAAAAGCGATTGACCGATGACGACAATAATGAAACCAATCGGATAAAGTAGAGAGGCAAGGACGATGGCATAATGACTGGGTAGCACGTCACTCAAAAGAGCAAAAGCCGATAAAATCATAAAGAAGCTGATGCCAATCTCAAGCCCAGCAGTAAAAGCACTGGTAAATAACGAGCCAAGCGAGCGCTCAAAGGTTTCTCTGGCATCCATCACCTGCTCAACCAAGATACTGGCATAGCTTTTTGCTTGGCTGAAATTGTCATCGTTGGCGACTTTTTTGATGGTCTCTTTGTCTTCTTCGCTAATATCCTCAGAGAAATCTTCGTCTTCTAAGTTTTCTGTGGTATCGGAGTCGCTCTGCGCCTCAGTATCGCCTTCTACTTTGTCTTCAGCACTATTTTCTTCAGCATCTATAGAGCGTACATCCTCTCTTTTTTCAGCTTTAAAGTGGCTGCTATTGCTACTATTATTGTTATCGTTGTGCTCGCTATCTTTAGACACGGTCGGCTCGCTGTTTATCTGATAATAATTTAGGTTTCTCTTTATTCTAGCGTATGCGCAGCGTTTATTATGTTGAGTGTTCAGCCGATTACTGTTGTAAATTGGCCCCTGCCGCTATTGAAGACTGATAAATGTCCTTAGCATCTAACAAAATCTGCCCATCTGCGTTAAAATCACTCTATTAATTATTTTCCCTATTTTTCGATAACTTTGTTTGACCACCTTCATTTTTAATAAAAGACCATTCTATTATGAGTACTTCTAATACCCCTGATAATACCAAGAGCAACACCAAGAGCAACCTGACACAATCGATTCAGGCCGCCTTAAGTCAATTAGAGAACGCCTACAATCCAAGCGATGTCGAAGCAGGCATGTATCAAGGCTGGGAAGATAGCGGTTATTTTAAGCCAAGTTTTGATAAAGACGAGTCATTTTCTATTGCCTTGCCGCCACCAAACGTCACCGGTTCACTGCATATGGGTCATGGCTTTAACAATGCCATCATGGACGCACTAACCCGTTATCATCGCATGGATGGTGATAATACCCTTTGGCAACCGGGCACCGATCACGCCGGTATCGCCACCCAAATGGTCGTTGAGCGTCGTTTGGAGGCGCAAGGTTTGAAGCGCCGTGATATGACGCGCGAAGATTTCATCGATAAAGTGTGGGAGTGGAAAGAAGAGTCGGGCGGCAATATCACCACGCAGATTCGCCGCCTTGGTAGCTCGGTTGATTGGTCGCGAGAGCGCTTTACCATGGACGATGGTTTATCCAATGCGGTCAAAGAAGTGTTCGTTCGTCTATATGATGATGAGCTTATTTATCGTGGAAAGCGTTTGGTCAACTGGGATCCAAAATTTCAAACCGCGCTATCAGATTTAGAAGTTGAAAACGTCGATGAAAAGGGCAGCTTGTGGCATTTTCGCTATCACTTCACTGAGAAAGATATCACAACCCAAGATGGTAAGGACTATTTGGTTGTCGCTACCACGCGCCCTGAAACCTTGCTGGGCGATACCGCCGTTGCCGTCAATCCAAAGGACGAGCGTTACGCGCATTTGATTGGCAAAACCATTACCTTGCCGATTACTGGTCGCGTTGTGCCTATCGTTGCCGATGATTATGTTGATATCGAATTTGGTACTGGCTGCGTAAAAATCACCCCAGCCCATGACTTTAATGACTATGAACTCGGTCGTCGTCATAACTTGCCATTGATTAATATCCTTGATGAACGCGCCAATATCTTACCAGCCATGGAAGTCTACCCTGACTTGCAGACGCGTGAGCCAACGCTGGAGACGACGCCAAGTGACTATGCTGGGCTTGAGCGCTTTGCCGCGCGTAAATTCTTGGTTGAGCAAGCAGGTGAGCAAGGCTGGCTAGAGGATATCGAAGACTACGCACTCAAAGCCCCACGTGCTGAGCGTGGCGGCACCATTGTTGAGCCATGGTTGACCGATCAATGGTACGTAGCCGTCAGTAAGCTTGCCAAACCCGCGATTGATGCCGTAGAAGATGGCCGAATTGAGTTCGTTCCTGCGCAATATAAAAATATGTATATGGCGTGGATGACCGACTTGCAGGACTGGTGTATCAGCCGTCAGCTATGGTGGGGACATCGTATCCCTGCATGGTATGACGATGCGACTGGTGAGATTTATGTCGCCCGTGATGAAGCCGAAGTTCGTACCAAATATAATCTAAGTAACGACGTCAAATTGCGCCAAGACGATGATGTGCTCGATACCTGGTTTAGCTCGGGTTTGTGGACGTTTAGTACGCTTGACTGGGCAGACCCGAACGCTGATCCGCGCGTACTAAAAACCTTTCACCCAACCAGCGTGTTGGTGACTGGCTTTGACATTATCTTCTTTTGGGTCGCACGCATGATCATGATGACTATGCATTTTGTGAAAAACGAAGACGGCACGCCGCAAGTACCGTTTAAGACTGTTTATGTGCATGGTCTGGTTCGTGATGGTAACGGTCAGAAAATGTCCAAATCTAAAGGTAACGTCTTAGATCCTATCGACTTGATTGATGGTATTGATCTGGAAGCGTTGGTAGAAAAACGTACCAGCAATATGATGAATCCAAAAGACGCGGCAAAAATTGAAAAGCAAACGCGTAAAGAGTTCCCAGAAGGTATCCCAGCTTACGGTACCGATGCGCTGCGCTTCACCTTTACCTCCCTTGCGAGCACTGGCCGCGATATCAACTTTGATCTCAAGCGTGTCGAGGGTTATCGTAATTTTTGTAATAAAATCTGGAACGCCAGCCGCTTTGTACTGATGAATTGTGTCGATAAACAAGGCAACGCCCAAGCGATTGACCAGACCGCCAATGCAGATGTTTGGGAATTACCAGAAAAATGGATCATGAGTCGCCTTAACTCGACCATTAGCAATATCCATCAGCATTTTGCCCAGTATCGCCTCGATATGGTTAGCCATGATATTTATGAGTTTATCTGGAATGAATACTGTGACTGGTATGTTGAGCTTGCCAAAGCCAGCCTAAATGATGACTCGGTATCAAGCGAGCGTAAAGCGCAAATCCGCTATGTGCTGCTGCATGTGCTTGAGACCGCGCTACGCTTTAGCCATCCAATCATGCCGTATTTGACCGAGCAAATCTGGCAGACGGTGGCACCGCTATTGGGTCGTAAAAACACCGACAGCATCGTCGTTGCTGACTATCCACAAACCGATACTGCGCAAATCAGTGAGCAAACTGAGGCTGATATGGCGTGGCTTCAAGAGCTTATCGCCAGCGTGCGTAATATCCGTGGTGAGATGAAACTCGGTAATGCGGTACGCTTGCCAGTACTGCTACAAAATATCTCTGCTGATGAAGATGCGCGCCTATCACGCATCAAAAATCAGTTTAAAGCGCTTGCCAAAGTTGAGAGCCTAGAGATACTAAAAGAAGGTGATGAAGTGCCATTATCGTCATCAAGTATGGTTAGTCAGCTACGCGTGCTTGTCCCAATGAAAGGGCTGATTGATCCAACGGCTGAGCTTGCGCGTCTGGGTAAGTCATATGATAAGTTGAAAGGTCAAGCGGAAGGTATCGCCCGCAAGCTAGGTAACGAAGGCTTTGTCAGTAAAGCACCTGCGGAAGTGGTCGATGCCGAAAAAGCGAAACTAGCTGAGTTAGAAGGGCAGTTGACGGCGATGACAGCGCAGATGGAAGAGTTAAAAGCGTTGTAGTTGCAAAGTAGGTGTAGGTATCTATATCAATTAAGAGCGCTGTCACAACTGTGATAGCGTTTATGACGTGCCTACTGATGCCGCTTGTGACAGTATCGGCGGCGTGAGCAAATCCATATTAGTCCCATTCGCCATAAGTGTGAAAGCGAAAGTATACTGTTTTCCAAAGGCGATCGCTGAGTACTGGGAAAGCTATCCTGCCAAATCGTAGAGAAGAACGATTTATATTTACCTAATCGCTAAATAAGCTACGTACCGGTAGCAAAACCGTGCAAAATCAGTCTTGTACTCAGTTATTAATTTCTTTATCTTTGATAGCTTATATAAGTAGAGCAAATCTAATAACTTAATATTTAACACTGACTGACAAAATCCCATGACCCAACCAAAAAAAGCCTTTTACTATCGACCAAAGACCAATCAACACAATAGCCCAGCGGTGCGTTGGGCATTTTTGATATTTGGCTGGATATTTTTTGTCTTGGGAATTATCGGTGCATTATTACCGGTGATGCCGACCGCGCCTTTTATATTGCTGGCAGCAGGTTGCTGGGCACGTAGCTCACGACGTTTTCATTTTTGGCTCATTAATCACAAGTATTTTGGTAAGTTTGTTCGCGATTGGGAAGAGCGCCGTGCCGTACCGCTATATGCGAAGTGGTTAGCAACGATTATGATGACACTATCGATATCAATGTTATTTTATCGTCTGCCAGCGGATATGGTGTGGATGGCGTGGCTAGTAGCAGCGATTTGCACTGGCGTCGCCATATATTTATTCCGTTTGCCGAATGCCTAGACTTAGCGGTTAAATGCTTAAAATTTTTGTTAATTGTCTAAAAATAAAGCAAATAAGTGCAAAAAATAGCCAATAATTGCGCTTTGTTACACTAAAGATAAGATAAGGCTTGCGATACTGCGCTAGGCCACCTATAATACCTCCAAGCTTAAGAGCAGTTCTGCACCAAATCATTACCTCGTAGTATTAGTTATAATCCTTCGTTTTAATATTTATCGTTCAGTAGCTATTTGCAAGCGTTATCGGCCAATTAGGCCAAAAATAAATTAAATATCAGGGTTATGACTATGTCAGACGTTCAAAAAGGTACAGTTAAGTGGTTCAACGAAGCTAAAGGCTTTGGTTTCATCGCTCCAGAAAATGGCGCAGACGTTTTTGCTCATTACAGCGAAATCACTGGTTCAGGTTTCAAAACTTTGGCTGAAGGCCAAGAAGTTGAGTTCACTGTAACTCAAGGCCAAAAAGGCCCACAAGCACATAACATCGTTGCTATCTAATTTGTCTTTATAGACAATTAGAGCTAGATGAATAAAAAAACGAGCCTTAGGGTTCGTTTTTTTTCACCTATTATTTATGTTTATTGCTTTTGATAAATAAATAGTAAAGTCTTAGAACAACAATGCCGACGATTATAGTGATAATCGTCGGCATTTTTAGTTTTATTGGTGCGTAAATAGCTTTTTTACAGTGAAGCGATGCCAATATTGATCAAGCCGCCACCAACGATTAACCAAGTAAACATAATCGCCCCAAGTATCAATGGTTTGACGCCAGCTTGTTTAATGGCACTCATATGGGTGGTCAAACCAAGGGCAAACATTGCCATCGTCAATAAGACATCATCAAGCATGACCATGCTCTGCTCAAAGCTTGCCGTCATCGGTATCCACGTATGCAATACCACCACCAAAATAAAGATAAAGGCAAACCAAGGGACTTTCACTTGTTGCACGCGATTGATAAATGATGGTTTTTCGCCATTATCGTTACTGCTCTTGGTTAAGGCAAACGATAAAATCAATAAGAAAGGCGCGAGCATCATCACTCGTATCATTTTTGTGACGACCGCGGTATTGCCAACCTCGGTGCTGACGGCGTTACCAGCGACCACTACTTGTGCCACTTCATGAATGGTTGAACCGGTATATATGCCGTATTGCTGAGCGTTTAGCCAAGGTTGTAGCCAGCCAAGTTGATATAAAAATGGATAGAGCAGCATGGCAATCGTGCCAAAGACCACCACGGTGGCAACGGCAATGGTGACTTTATGCGCTTCGGCTTTAACCACTGGTTCGGCGGCAATTACCGCTGCAGCGCCACAAATACTTGCCCCTGAGCCGATCAATAGCGTCGTTTGCTTATCGACTTTAAGCCACTTTGTACCGAGCCAATAGGTAAGTAAAAACGTTGAGGTTAATACCAATGCATCAGTCATTACGGCGGGCATACCAACGCTTGCGACTTGGGTTAAAGTCAGTTTAAAACCATAAAATATAATGGCTAGGCGCAGTATTTGACCTTTAGCAAAACCAACACCCGCACTTAATTGATCAGAAAAATTTGGATAAATCGTATTGCCAAGTACCATGCCAAGTAAAATTGCTAGCGTCAACGATGACAGACCAACAATGCGTCCATTTGACCATGTGTCTAGGCTGACATTTAACCACAAACAAAACAAGCTCCCAATCAGCACGACAATAAGTCCCATCGCATGACGATTATGCGGGAAGTAATTATTCATGGTTTGTGCTACTGCGTTCATATCGTACGCATCCTATTTTTTATCATCTATAATCGAAATAAGCATAAGCTTATGAATAGACAGTATAAGATAAACCGATTTATAATAAAAACAGATTAATAAGATATAAACTATCGATTTTTTAGGTTAGTAAGTTGTTGTAGGCTAGGTCATGTCCTAATTAGTTAAAGATAAAAGGCCGATGAAAGAGGTGATCCAATCATGAAAAAAGTTATGCAGCTGCTACCGAGGATTACCCTTAAGCAGCTATCGGTGTTTGTCAGTATTTATCAAACTGGCAGTACCAGCCGTGCCAGTGAAGAGCTGCATTTATCGCAGTCAGCGGTCAGCAGTGCACTCACTGAGCTGGAGGCGCGGTTACAAATGCCGCTATTTGAGCGCGTCGGTCGCAGGCTTAATCAGCATCCAAACGCCCATCCTATTTATATTCAGGCGCAAGCTATTTTGGGACAAGCTTTAACCCTTGAGCATTATCATAAGCATCAAGCAGGGCAGATTCATATTGGTGCTAGTACCACGATTGGTAATTATGTATTGCCACCGCTGCTTGCCAAATTGTACGAAGCGCTACCCGATGCCCATATCGATATGTATATTGCCAATACCCAAGAAGTGGTCGGCGAGGTTGAGCAATTAAATATCGATATTGCGCTTGTAGAAGGTATGCCGCGCCCGACAGATATGAAAGTGATTGAGCAGCGCGCTTGGCGGACCGATACCTTGATGGTATTTGCTAAATCTCATAGTAAATGGCTGGCAAACATGGACTATAACCATAAAGAAAAATGCTATGAGCTCAGCGTTGAACGATTGGCAAGGCTGCCATTACTGGTACGAGAGGCGGGTTCGGGGACGCGGCAGATTATCGATGAGCAGTTATTGCAGCATCTACCGCATGCCGAGATTGTCATGGCAATTCAGCAGTCAGAAGCCATTAAGCATATGGTCAGCGCCGATATTGGGCTTGGCTGCTTATCGCAGTATGTCATTCAAGCAGAATTGGATAAAGCAGAGCTGGTGCAGGTGAAAGTAGCAAGTATTGATTTAGCGCGCACGTGGTGGCTGGTGTGGCATAAAGCGCGTCATCAAAGCCCCATTTGGCAGAGTTTTATTGATATTTTGACAGAAGATTGATTTTAGTAGTAAACATAGAGGTATTGGATAGAGTCTCTACTATTTTGATGGATAATAAAACAGCGCACTGTCACACAGTGCGCTTTTCTCAATGAACTTTTTTAATAACTTGGGAATTATGTTAAGTCTGTTCCTGTTCTTAGGCTTATTTATTAACGGGTTTATCCAGTCGCACCACTAAGCTGTCGCATGGGACGTTTGGCAAGATATTATCTGCCGTCGCGCCACTAAGCCAAGCCGAGATACCGTGGCGCTCATGCCGACCGATGACCAATAAATCAACGTCATGCTTATGGCAATAATTGACGATACCCTCACTGTTAGAGATGGCGGTTGTTACTTCAGAGTTGACCGCGTGCAAGTCGTTACGCTCCAAAAATTGCGCTAATTTGGCGCGTGCTTCTTGGCAGCGTTCATCATCGATTTCATCGTATAAACTTGAGGCAGGCACCAGCTCATAGCCAAAGCCGACCATAGTATCTTTGACGATATGTAATACCGATAATTTGGCGTTCGGACGATTCTCGACGATACGTTTGGCCTTTTGGGCGACCACATCAGCGTCGGACATCAAGTCGGTGACCAATAAAATATGTTCGTAACTCATGAGCTGCTCCTTTTGACAGATGATTTCAACTATAGCACTACTACTGACTGCTGTTAAGTATGCTTTGTTAAATCCACACTATCTTTATGATGTATTGTTGAAGCGTTATTATTTTTCTCCTAGCGCTATCTTGACTTATCAAGCCCTAAGCCCCATCTAGTTTCGTTAGGCAAATCCTTTTTAGCTGATAACTGCCATTCTATTTAAAGATTACCTATATTTTTATAACACTGCTATTTTTGTAACTTTTACAACGCTATTAATTTTAGACCAATCAATTTTATAAATATAAACCTTTCCATTTTTGATTGTTTATCCTGAGATGCTTTATCAGTTAACGGCCACATGAGCGCTTAACAAAGAAGCTATCAGGTTACTCTATAAGGACAACTATGACTGACACGCCATTTACCGCTGATTTAACCCTGCATCCAGCGTTTAAGCTGCTTGAGCATCGCCACATTGAGGCATTGTCGATGGACGTATTGATAAGCCAACACGTCAAGACAGGCGCCATGCATTACCATTTAGCCCATCCAAGCGATGAAAATGCCTTTTTGGTCGGCTTTCGTACTCAGCCAATGGACTCAAAAGGTGAGGCGCATATTTTAGAGCACGTGGCTTTGTGTGGCTCTGAAAAGTTCCCTGTCCGCGACCCGTTCTTTTCGATGATTAAACGCTCATTAAATACCTTTATGAATGCGATGACCGCCGCCGATTGGACGGCGTATCCGTACGCGACCCAAAATAAAAACGATTATTTTAACTTGCTAGCCGTTTATCTTGATGCGTCGTTTTTCCCCAATATTCATCCACTCGATTTTGCCCAAGAAGGTATTCGCGTAGAATTAGATGAAAATGATAAGCCGCAGTTTAAAGGTATCGTCTTTAATGAGATGAAAGGCGCAATGAGCGGCGAGATTGACCAGCTTTATCATACGGTCGCCCATCATTTGTTCCCAACGACGACCTATCATTATAATTCGGGCGGCGATCCTGCTGATATTCCTGATTTGACCCATCATGAGCTGGTTGAATTTCATCAGAGTCATTATCATCCGTCAAACAGCGTGATCATGAGCTTTGGTAATATTCCGGTCGCTGAGACGCAAGCAAAAATTCATGAAGATGCCTTGGTTCAATTTGAAGCAGGCAAAAAACACGTCTCGCGTCCAGAAAAACGTCTGTCTGCACCGATTAGCGCGGTTGATACTTATACTGCTGATGAAGCTGGTCCAGACCAAACGCATCATGTGGTGGCGTGGTTATTGCCATCGATTACCGATCCCAAGCAGCGTTTGGCACTGCGTCTATTAGAAGGCGTGTTGGTTGAGCATGCTGGTTCGCCCCTGCGTGCGTATTTGGACAGCCATCCACTCGGTAAAGCGCCGAGTCCGCTATTGGGTCTCGATGACAGTCATTATGAAATGGTATTCTATACCGGTCTACGCGGTTCAAACCCTGAGCATGCCGAAGCGGTAGAGCAGGGCATTCTTGATTTACTTAAAGAGGTCGCGAGCAATCCGATTGATGATGAAACCATCGAAACCATTTTGCACCAAATCGAGATTGATCAGCGCCATATCGGCGGTGATAGCATGCCGTATGGTTTAAACCTTATGTTAGAGGGCTTTAGCACGGCGATTCATGATGGCAACCCTATCGATGTGTGGGAAGTTGATGAGCACTTGCAATGGCTGCGTGAGCAAGTCAAAGACAAACAGTGGTTACCGAATTTAATCAAGACCCATTTGCTCGATAATCAGCATCGTGTCCGTGTCACGTTGAAGCCTGATAGCGAAAAAACTGCCCGTTTGGCAGCCGCTGAGCAAACCCGTCTTGATACCATTGCGATGGATTTGACCGCTGATGATAAAGCTATCTTAAAACAGCAAGCGCTTGATTTGGCAGCGCGCCAAGCTGCGCCTGATGATTTAAGCTTATTGCCAAAAGTTGGTCTAGAAGACGTGCCAACCGATATCAGCTTTAAACAAGGCACGCAAAAACAAGTAAATTTAAGCGGGCAGGATAGCACCTTATTTGAATATGAAGCGGGTACTAACGGTTTGTATTATTATCAAGTGATTGTGCCGTTGACCGATGCGATTGGTAATCAAGACACCAGCGAGCTACCGGTTAATGAAGTCATCAATCATCCACTATTGCCGATTTATCTAAGCTTATTGTCAGAATTGGGAACCGACTCGCTAAGCGCTCATGAAATGCAAGCCAAGCAAGCGGCGCATTCATCAGGAGTGACGGCGCGTATCAGCCAGCGTACCAATATCGATGACAGCCAAGCGATTAGCAGCTACTTCGTCGTTGCCACACGCGCGCTAAATCGTAAGCCTGAAGCGATTGATTTGCTCAAAGAAGTCATGGAGCACAGTGTCTTTAGCGAGCATGACCGTATTAAAGAGATTTTGCAGCAGCGAGCAGCTGGTTGGCAGTCAAACCTTGCCGGTTCTGGGCATTCGTATGCTATGCAAACCGCCAGTCGCGGCATGAGTCGTCAAGCGCAGTTAGAATATGTGCGTAGCGGGCTGCCAGCACTAAACGCGCTAAAAGACTTCTTAACCCACGCCAGTAGTGACGATACGCAGTGGGATAAACTGGCAAGCAGCTTGATGGATTTACATCAGCGTATAATAAGCTTGCCAAAACACGCCGTCATTATTTGTGAAGCCGAGCAAACTGAACGTTTAAGCAATTTAATCGTTGAGAGCTGGAAAGACAGTAAAGCGCCACAAATTGCGGAAAAGTTAAGCAATACTGAAACGGCTATTAAAGCGAGCATTCCAAGTGAATTTGCAGATTTACAGTTAGACTCGGCGCTCAATGGTAAGAATGACGGCGCTCAATTAGAAGAAATTGCGGTTGAAGACTTGGCATGGCTAGTGCCGACCAACGTCTATCATAATGCCAGTGCTTATACCGTGCCAGCCGCAGACCATCCTGATACTGCTGCCTTAATGGTATTAGCGCCGTATCTGCGCAATGGCTACTTGCATAGCGCCATTCGTGAGCGCGGCGGTGCCTATGGCGGCGGCGCAGGTTACGATGCCAACGCGTGCGCCTTTAAGTTCTTTAGCTATCGCGATCCGCAGTGCGCTGAAACTTTTGCGCATTTTGAAGCCAGTATCGAGTGGCTATTGAATGAGCCGCAAACCGATGAGCAATTAGAAGAAGCCATCTTAGGTATTATCTCAGGTATGGATAAACCTGGCTCTCCAGCAGGCGAGGCGGTAAAAGCCTGCTTTGCCAATCTGCATCATCGCGGCGTCGACTGGCAGCGTAAAATGCGCGCGGCGATATTATCTGTGACGGTTGCTGACTTGCAGCGCGTCGCTAAGCAATATTTGCAAGGTCAAGACCATGTGCGAGCGGTACTAGCGCCGTATGATAAAGAAGAAGCTGTAAAAGAGTTAGGCTTTAACGTTTGTAAAATTAAAAGCTAGTTGTTAATTTAGCGCAAAATCAGTCATCGCAAATCATTGATTGTATAAAAAAACCGCCGCTCTCAGTGTTTATATTGAAAGCGGCGGTTTTTATTGCCGGTAAGTAGTTTAAAAAGCTGTATTAATAACGCTTAATCGCTTGGTCTTTGCCAATCAAATCTTGATGAATAGGGAAGTCGGTATGGTCGTCAAACTCCTTGCGGTCGGCAAAGTAGCTTTTTAAGGTACGGCGCACGGCTTCAAAGGCAAGCTTATCCCACGGGATGTCTTCTTCAGCAAATAACGCGCAGTCCAGACTTTCAGAGCCAATACCGTAAGCGCCGTCTTTTAGCTCGGTGATATAGATGCTATAGATTTGCCCGATATCGGGGATATCATATAAGCAATATAAATGCGGGTTGGTAACCACGGCTTCCGCTTCTTCAAAGCTTTCTCGCGCCGCGCCTTCTGCCATGGTTTCGCCGTTTTCCATAAAGCCAGCTGGCAACGTCCATAAGCCATATTGCGGCTCAATCGCACGGCGGCATAATAGCACTCTACTTTTATGTACGACCAGTGAGCCACAAATCACTTTTGGATTTTCGTAGTGAATATAATTGCAGTTTGGACATACCAAACGCGGCATATTATCGGTGGCTGGTATTTTGCGTTCTGCTTCATGGCCGCATTGTAGACAATAGCGCATATCAACTGCCTTATATAAGATAAACGAAAGATGGAAAAAAGGTTATCGGTGTTGTAAGAATTATAATTCTTATGTTATGACGTTCGCTTGTCAGCTGGCATCATAGCTATGAAGCCTAAGATAACACAAATTTCCATCGCACTGGCAGTGATAATAAAAAGCACACATTTTTGCTAAACTGATGGTAGCTAGGCTTACGTTTATGAAATAAGGCTTTTGAAGCGTCATTGTCAGCGCTGCGATTACGCATCAGTCCAGTCACATAAAGTATATGCAGCCGCTTTTAGATTGCGTTAGTCTAGACTAGACTGATGTTAAATAATAAATGATGGCTGTATATTGAAGGGTGGATTCACCAATAACGCGGATAATGGCGACCGCGACCGATATTGTTATAAATCAGCGCCACTGCGACTAAGGCTAGCGCACCGATTAGCGTAGGGGTGACTAAAAAATGCCAGTTGACGCCGCCGAGCATGACGATTAAGGGATTAGAGCCTGCCGGTGGATGCGGCACGCGCAGCAATAGCATCAGCGCAATCGCTGTACCGACCGCTAGCGACAAGCTCCACCACTCGATACCAAACAAGGTCAAGAACGATAGCCCCGTAAAAGTGGTGATAAGATGACCGCCAACGATGTTTCTAGGCTGGGCAAATGGACTCTCTGGATAGGCAAAAATAAGCAAACAGCTGGCACCAAATGAGCCCAAAATCATAGCGACGTTTTGCCAGCTGCCCAGTAGCGCCAGTATGGCGGTGGCGAAAGTACCGCCAACCCAAGCAAGGGCAATGATAATTAATGGCAATCTTTGCGGGCAATCATCGGTTTTGCCCTGCATTTTATTTAATGAAAAAATCTTATCCACAAACATTTCCTAAAAACATGTGATCTTAAAGTGCTTACTTGCGTAATCAGCATCTTATTTAATGGCTATTTAATGGTTATTTATGTTTAACGGCATTGATGCTTGATACTGATAAAAACATAGGGCAATAATAATGTTACTCCCCCCGCAGTCTGTCCATTTCGATGAATTTTCCGTCGCTGTGCCAGACTTTATTCGTTATCCCACTATTAGAAAGTTGGCGGAACGCGTGCAGCATGAGACCTTAAATGCGGTCACCAATCCTGCGTTATACCACAGCTCTCATACTTCTCTTAGCGAGCGTATTTTAGAAAGTCTGTATCAGACACCGATTGCTGATGCCTCGGTATTGGTTGCCATCACTCATGAGCGCCATCCAAAGCTGCTACTGACGCGCCGCGCTGCTCACATGAACAGTCATGCCGGCGAAGTCTCTTGCGTAGGCGGTAAACATGACGCCAGTGACGGTAACAATGTCATCACCGCCTTGCGTGAAGCCTGCGAAGAGACCGCGCTACCACCCAATAAAGTCCAGCTACTTGGTCAATTACCGATTCAAACCTCTAAAAGTGGCATGAGTGTGCGTCCTATTGTGGCGCTAATTGCGCCAGATTTACTGTTAGTGCCCGAGCTTGATGAAATCTCGCGTATTTTTTGGGCAGATTTTGAAACCTTGCTGACGCAGCCTACCGTTGAGTATGCGATAGAGTATACGATGCAAGATCAGACCGCGACCATCCTCACGCCAAGCTGGCAAGTAGATGGCGAAACAATATGGGGTCTGACAGGACGCGTCATCGCCAGCTTGCTAGAGACGGGCTTTGATCGGCGGCTTGAGTGGTATTACCGCATTCAAGATACGCGTAATTAATACGTCAGTCGCTTGCGGTGATTTATTGAATTGTCTACAGTAAAACCATTTTCTAATCAAACCAAGCGCGTCTTTTGCGGATTTATTATAGTTATTGTAGAGGCGGTTGATAATGGCTTGATATATTCTATTTACTACTAATAATATTCGACTTATGCCCTCTGGTTATGGTTATAGATTTGCATAATATTATTCGTTATTGGTTTTATCTAATACTGAGTGATTATTCTTCTTAAAGTATCTGTAATTAGCACAAGTTATTTATAATAATCGTCGTTTTTCTTTAACCACCAATTCATATTATCTTGGCGTTTAGCACGGAAGGCTTCTAATTTTTCAGCCACACTTTGATTGTGTTGGCGTGCCGTATCGAGCGCAAAGAGAATCGGCACTGACGATAAGACGCCAAAGCGGATTTTTGATTTTGGCAAATCCAGCCCATCGCCGATATCATCGCCGACCAAAGTACGGGTCACGCTAGCATTGACCATCTCAACGAAACGCCCCCGTCGATTGTCTTCGCCCATCAGCTGACGCGGCAAATCATGCAAGGCTTTGGCTAATGGTTGCCCCATTTTAAAATCAAGTTGCTGAACTGATAAATAGGTATAAAGCCATTCCCAACAAGCGGCTTCATCCTTCGGTAAGCGCTGTAAATCAACGCCCATCCAATAGCTGGCAAGATTCCATAGATGTAAGATACCTTCGGCTTCCTCGCCGCTGATACGGGCACCAAGCAGCCGTAGCCCACGCATAATCAATAATGAAAACTGCAAATGGGTAGCAATCATATCGGTTTGATTGATAGGAATACCCCAATAGTCGGTGTTCCAGCTGCCATCTACATTGTGGTGTTGGTCGGCATCGGGTATGACACCTTTAGCGGCATTGCCTTTACCTCTGAGCAAGTTTTGCCGCACCGTCGTGTGAATTTGCCGCACCTTGATAGACTGCCGCCAGCCTTCTGAGCCAATTGCCAATACCTGCTTAATCGGTTGACGGTTATTATAAGAGCTAGAATTTAGTTGTGGGTGTTCAGAGACGGCTAGAATATAGGCATAAGTACGCATCAAGCGCGGTAGGGCGTCGTGCATTAAGGCGCCCGTTTGAATGAGCGGCAGGGAGAGGGCGGGAATACTATAGCCGGCCATTAGCGCGACATTGCGCAATAGCCAAATGAGCATCAGCGGATAACGTCGATAAGCAACTGCGCCGATTTGTGCAAGCTTGGGGTCAAACCAAGCAGGATGGCTGCTAAATTGCTCGGTTAAGGTATTAAATTCAGGGTTGCTTAGAAGGGTAGCATCGAAGCTGCTGCCATTTCTATCGCTACTATTACTATCGCCACCATTACTATCGCTTAAGATAAATTGCTGTAAAGGCTTGGTAAAACGAATACCGTCAGCGGCCAACGCATCGGCTAGTGGATCGCCAATATCGTAGCCGGCAACCATTTCCTGCAATAACTCTTGCGAGATAACAAAGTCTTTTGGCAATAAATAACGCTTAATGCGCTTTAAGACTTGTAGGTCGCTATGGTCGTCAATCGCCGTCGTGCGTCCATGGCGTTGGTAAGCGTGAATTGCCGGGTTAGGGTCAGCTTTTTGCCGAGCGCTGGCGCTATTGGCTTTGGCATTTTCTTTAGCGATATCGATGGGACCCATATGATTAGCTACTTTATATCGTCTGCTTTTATCCACTCATCTTAAGCGCATTAAGCGACTTATTTAGCGTGATAGCTATAAGTCGCTCACGCTTAATGAGTGCTTAAGAATGATGGGTTAAGTCCACCGAGGTATTGCTGACCTCTTCTTTTAAGGTGGCTTTTAGCATCAAGTAACCTGCGATACCAGATACGATTGAACCCATAATGATACCTAAGCGCTCGTCAAATAATGGTGTCGCGCCGCCAAAGGCCAGACCACCGATAAATAAACTCATGGTAAAGCCAACGCCGCAAAGTAACGCTGCGCCGTAAATTTGCTTAAAGGTCATGCCCTTTGGCATGGTAGAAATACCCAATTTGAAAATTAACCAGCACATCAGCATTATGCCCATTTGTTTACCGATAAACAATCCGGCAGCAATACCCAGCGGCACGGAGTGAAATAATTCCGCAAAGCCTGCACCCTTAAGCGAGATACCGGCATTAGCAAAGGCAAATAAAGGCAGAATGCCGTAAGACACGGTGTTTTGCAAATCGTGCTCAAGCTCTTCTAGCGGCGAGTGTTCAGGATCCGTACGGTCAAATAGTGGAATAAATAATGCCAGTACCACCCCAGCCAAGGTCGCGTGAACGCCAGACTTGAGCACGGCAATCCACATAATGACACCGATTAGTATGTATGGCGTGATGCTAGTAACATTGCGGCGATTGAGTAGATATAAGAACGGTAAACATAAAGCAGCGACAGCGAGCGCGCCGAGCGATAAGTCACTGGTATAAAATAAGGCGATGATTAAAATAGCGCCAATATCATCAAAAATAGCAATGGATACCAAAAAGACTTTGAGCGAGTTTGGCACGCGATTGCCAAGTAAGCTTAAAATACCAAGGGCGAAAGCAATGTCGGTCGCCGCCGGAATCGCCCAACCTTTCCAAAACTCAGGCTCATTATAGTTAAAAATCATGTAGACGATAGCAGGCATAATCATGCCGCCCAATGCTGCGCCAGCGGGTAAGATAATTTGTTTGACGTTAGAGAGCTCGCCGATGAGCACTTCGCGCTTGAGCTCAAGACCGACTAAAAAAAAGAATATTGCCATCAGACCATCGTTGATCCAATGATGGGCGTCTTTTGCAATCTCAAAGCCACCGATTTGAATGGCAACGGGCGCGTGAATAAAAGACTCATACCAAGTGCTAAGAGAGGTGTTGGCAATAATCATTGCCGCGATAGCTGCCAGCGCTAAGACAATGCCGCCTGACGCTTCGAGGTTGAAAAATGCTCTGATTCTTTGTATTGCCATATTATCCTCATTGACTCAATAAAACGTGCTAAATCATTCAAAAACTTCAAATTTCTAAATTGTTCTGGCTTGCTTACTTTCCTGCTTTGGCTTCCTTAAGTGCATTTCGCCGAGCCATAAACCCTCATCATTCATGCTGCCCTTATCATTAAAAATGACGCAGCAGACCGATGGCTCTAGTTTCTCACAATCTTATTCATATAAACAATTAAATACGTTAACGGTTTTATGCGGTTTTTTTAAACAGGCGAAGCCTACCAAAAGGCGTACTGATAAAGCCGAGAATATAACAAATCTAGCAGACTTTGCTAGGTTTTTGGTTTTTTTTACGGTTTTATCTTTATAATGAGCGCCTTTACACAAATCTTAACGTTGCGTTTGCTTTTTTATACCCCAAATTTTCAAGGTTAGTGTCATGGACATATCACTCTCTATCGAGATTATTTTAATGCTGACGGCTGTTGCGGCGCTGGCAGGTTTTATCGATGCTATCGCGGGCGGCGGTGGTTTATTGACCATTCCTGCTATGCTGCTTGCCAATATACCGCCTGTGCTAACCTTGGGCACCAATAAGTTGCAAGCGGCATCGGGTGCGCTCGCGGCGTCTATTACCATGATTAAAAAAGGTGTCATCAAGCCTAAAAGTATCAAATTTGCGATCATCGCCGCTTTTCTTGGTTCGGTTATTGGGACGATTGCCGTGCAGTTGTCGCCGCCTGATTTGTTAGAAAAACTGATTCCGTTTTTGATTGCGGCGATTGGTATTTATACTTTATTTGCTCCAAGGCTGGGTGAAGTAGAAGCCGCACCACGTATCTCAGAAGGCACGTGGCAAAAAGTAGTGGCGCCTTTGATAGGGTTTTATGATGGTTATATGGGACCGGGTACGGGGATGTTTTTTGCTTTAGGAAATGTGGCGCTGCGTGGTCGCCAAATTATCGAAGCAACGGGCGCAGCAAAAGTGCTGAACTTATCTACCAATATCGGCTCGCTTATTTTCTTTATCTTGGGCGGTAATGTGCTGTGGAAAGTGGGACTGGCCATGATGGTTGGGCAGACGATCGGCGCGTATTTTGGCTCGCATATGGTCGTTAAAGGCGGCAGTAAACTTATTCGTCCGATGATTGTGTTGGTTTGTTTGGCAATGCTAACCAAATATGTGCTTGGTTAACGATAGTTATTTTGAGGTTGAGATAGTCTTTATAAATTGAGAAAGCTTTATTCCAGCAGTATCGTCAC
>NZ_PJBX01000168.1:0-53260 GCF_002836335.1 Psychrobacter sp. Sarcosine-02u-2
GAATAAACTAAAAATAAAAAAGCAGGTCGCTTAAAACGGCCTGCTTTTTTATTTCGAAAAACTTACAACGCTCTAAACCTGTCTGCTATGGTCAAAATAACGAGCCAGACCATTTAATAATAAATCATCGCGCATACGCACCGAACGATTGATATGTTGGGCAATGATATGCGCGTCGCCGCCGGTCATGATAAGCTCAAAGTTTGGATAACGGTTACTGATTTCATTAATCGCGCCAACGATGGACAACATAATGCCGCGATGGACGGCGTCTTTTGTGTTGATGCCGGGGCTCACGCTATCAAAAGTGCCATTAGAGATAGTAATTTGCTTGGTACCAGAAAATAACGACTCACGTTGCAGATAGATGCTGGGGAAAATATAACCGCCTAAGTGCTCAGCGTGATCAATCAAATCAATCGTCACCGCCGTGCCGCAGCCAATCACACACTGGCGTTTTTTCTTATCCACCGCGCCTAGCATCTGTAGCCAGCGATCGCAGCCGAGCTGTTCGTCATCATAGGCGCTTTGCATCAAGGCATGCTCAGCATCGACGTGGACAAATTCAAACGGAATATTCAGGCGGCTCAAGGTTACAGATACTTTTAAATTTAAGTCATCGCCCAATACCGAGGAAATTCCAATAAAATCCGGCGCATAACGCGCAAAACGATCGGTCAGACCCATGAGCAGTTCGGCAGGCGCTTGCAAATGCTGCTTGGCATCGTGCGCAACTATCTGCCCGATATCATCGGTGAGCCAGTATTTAAGACGGGTATTGCCAAGATCTAACCAGAGCATAAAAATCCCTTTATATAGTGCTCGTTCAGTATGGTTTTTTAAGGGTGGGGCTGAAAGGTTTAAGCGTCACCAATCACATCAATACGACCGGTAAAAAGCGCAGAAATCTTACCGTTATATTCACGTAATTGCAAACATCCATGTGTATCAAGACCGCATGCATAACCGGTCAGCGTCTCGACATTGCCGTTGTAGTCTTGGGTGACGCGCAAACGCAGCCCTGCCAATGCGTCCATCGCGTCAAACTGCGCCAAAAAACTGTCCAAATAATAACGCTGCCCGGTTGGCTTCTCCAATCCTAAATACTCAAAGCGGGTCATCGCTGCTATTAAAGATTCACTCATTTGCTGATAAAGCGTTTTTAGGTCTGGAAGTAAAATAGGCGGCGCTTTTGGCTCAAGCATGGCACAAATATCTCGTAAGCTAATCGCCTGATAACTCATACCCTCGCAAGTTTGTGCCGTAAGCTTAGGCGTAGCTTGCACGTTTAGACCCACGCCCATCACCACGCCCACCAATTTTCCTGCTTTTGTTATGGGTTCTATTAAAATGCCAGCAAGCTTATGAAAAGGTAGGGTTTGTTTGGTAGATTCAAGCGGCTTTAAAGCAGCGTCATTCGATTTAGGTTCAGATTGTTTTTGAAATGAATGCTGCTGCGAATATTGCTTTGAATAAAAGCCCAAATCATTAGCCCATTTTACCCCGATTGTTGCCAATCCTTGCGTGCGCAATTGTTCGTTTAGCACTTGGATAACGGGCATTTTTGCCAGTTCAACGCCGATAATCAGCGACAATAAACCGCTAATCGGTAGATGCACTGGATGATATAACGACAGGTAAACATTGCCGCGCGGCGATTGCCATGAGCGCCCGTGTTGTCCGCGACCAGCGCTTTGGGTTTCCGCTGTTAGTAGATGCATCTCGGCTGCATTTAGGCTACCATTTTGTAGCGCTGTTATCAGCTCACTATTGGTCGAGGGGCTATTAATAAGATGGCGGTGGTTAAGCTTAGGTAAATGCTCAAGCTCTAATGACTTCAATGACTCAAAAGGTTGGGCAGACAAAGCGTCAGATGATGGATTAAATGGCGGCATAATAAGTTTCGTCGATGGGATAAATTGGCGTGGATAAACTTTGGTATACTGAGCGATTGTTGCTCATTAACAATACAAAACAAACAGCATAAAGGTCGGATTATGATTTAGCAAATGCGATTGAGCAGGTAATGTTCGAGTGACTATACAATTAGATGATTATACGATTTTAATAAAAAAGACGCAGGATAAAAGGCCGATTCGATGATGTTATATGTGTGGTTTGTGATTGCAGGGGCGTTTGCGGGTGTCAGCGCCGGATTATTTGGCGTTGGTGGCGGCATGATTATCGTACCCGCATTGGTTTGGATTTTTACCGCCTATCATTTTTCACCCGAAGTGGTCACCCATTTGGCGATTGGCACCTCACTGGCGACAATTGTGGTGACCTCTATCAGCTCACTGACTGCCCATAATAAGCGCGGCGGCGTACGCTGGGAAGTGTGGCGCAAAATGGCGTTGGGCTTGGTCATTGGCAGCTTGGTTGGTGCCGGTATCGCCGATATGCTTGACGGAAAAGTCTTGCAAGCTATCATCGGTGTCGGGGCGTTATTGGTTGCTTTAAAAATGTTGTTTTTGTCCAATAAAGAACAATTGGGTAAGCCGTTACCGTCAACTGGTATTCAGTTTGGGGCAGGGACAGGGATTGGTTTGGCGTCGTCTATTTTTGGCATTGGCGGTGGTAGTTTGACCGTACCGTTTTTAAACTGGGCAGGATTGCCGATGAAACAATCGGTCGGTACGTCTGCTGCTTGCGGTTTGCCCATTGCCGTCGCTGGTGCGATAGGCTTTGCCTGGTTCGGTCAAGACGTGGTCAATCTGCCCATAGGTACGATAGGATTTGTGCATATCACGGGCTTTTTATGCATATCTGTCGCTAGCTTTTCGATGGCAAAAGTCGGTGCTAAGCTTGCCCATGTATTGCCCGCGCTGACGCTTAAGCGTGCTTTCGGCGTATTGTTATTATTTGCTGGCGGGCAATTATTGTTAAGTGGGATTGGGGTGATTTAGACTTTATCTCCTATCAATCGCATCAAGCCCCAAACGCATCCACTTTCTGGCTAGCTCATCATGGTCGCTGAGCATACTCCATAGCGCATCTTCACTAAAGATTGAGTGCGCTTGACCCGAGTGCTCAATCGGCAGATCCGCTTCACGGTCTGTCATCCATTGCGGGTTGAGATAGTAGTCTTTCAACTCGTTTTGCAAGGCTTCAGCGCGCAAAAACTGCTGCTGCGCCTCAAGCTGCTGACGATGCAGCTCACACCATTCTTCATATTTTTGTTGTAGTTCTTGCGGATTATATTTTTCAAAACTATCTTCAGTCATTGTCATGGCCTTAATTGTTATTATTTAAATGCATCATGCAAATTTTCACCACTATTATAGCATCCTTCACAAACCCTAAAAACTCGTCACAATTTGCGGTAGAATAGCCGCCTGTTTTTGCTAAGTTTATCGATTCTCCATGCGACTAAAATCTCTCAAGCTGGCAGGCTTTAAATCCTTTGCCAATCCAACCACTTTTACCTTCCGTCATGGTATCACCGCCATCGTCGGGCCAAACGGCTGCGGCAAATCCAACGTCATTGATGCCATTCGCTGGGTATTGGGCGAAACTTCCGCCAAGCAATTACGCGGCGGGGCGATGAGCGATGTCATCTTTGCCGGCACGCAGGATAAAGCCGCCAAAAGTGTTGCCAGCGTCGAGCTGACCTTTGAGCATACGCAAGATGAGCAGACGGGGATTCGCCATGAGTTTAATCTGTACCATGAGCTGTCTGTCCGCCGTCAGGTAAATTTAGAGGGACGCTCGGACTACTTTATCAATGGTACGCGCTGTCGCCGCCGTGATGTGGTCGATGTGTTCTTGGGCACAGGGCTTGGCGCGCGCAGTTATGCGGTCATCGAGCAAGGTATGATTGGGCGGATTGTTGAATCAAGCCCCATGCAGCTGCGTGAATTTATCGAAGAGGCTGCTGGCGTTTCGCGCTATCAAGCGCGCCGTGAAGAGACGCAAAAGAAACTTGAGAAAACCCAGGATAATTTAGCACGTCTGCACGATATGCAAAGCGAGCTAGTCAGCCAACAAAAACGCTTATCTAAACAAGCGGCCAGTGCCGAGCGTTATGAAGAGCTAGCGTTAGCGCTTGCCGATATCAAGCAGCAACTTGCCATTCAACAGCTTTATCAAGCCAAGCATCATCAGCAGCAGCAAAAAATCGCTCATGAGCGCAGCGCTAGTGAAGTTGCCGTTTTACAAGCCAGTTATGACGCGCTAAAAGCCAAACAAGACAAGCTTGCAGCGCATATCAATCAAGAGCAGTGGCTCAAAGACGATGCGCAAAGCAGCCACTATCAGCAGCAGCTAAGCTATCAACAAGCAGAGCATCAATTAGGCGATGCCAAATCACAATTAAACGTTATTGCACAGCAGCTTGCCAGTCTAGAGCAGCAGCGTCAGCAAGCGGTGAGCGAGATTAAGCGCTTAAAAGCTGAACAAGCCGAGCAGAAAAATGTACTAGAAGAGTTGCGCCCACAGCTTAGCGAGCTTAACGATAAACGCGACAGGCATAAACGCAACGAGCAGCCCTTACAGCGCGCTTACCATGATGCGCAAAATAAGCTGTCCCGCCTGCAAGATAATGCGCGCGCTCTTGAGCAGCAGCAAGCGATTAATAACCAGGCACAAAAACGCCAGCAGCAAAACCATGATAAATGGCAGCGCCGCCAGCAAAACTGGCAAAATCTCTGGCAGCAGCTACAACAGTCGCTATCACCAGTCGAAAGTGCTGGTTTGCAAAATGACGCTGATACGAAAAGTTTACAGCAGACGTTAAATGCACAAGTGACCGAGCTCAATAAACAGCTGCAGCAGATTGAGCGTCAACAAGATAGCGTTGATGAGCGCCTATCCGAGCTACAACCGCAAGCGCATGAATTACAGCAGCGTCTAAACACGCAGCAGCGTGAGTTAAGCGAGGATGAAAAACGTCATGCGGTCTTGGCAGGTGAATACGACACCTTGCATCAGATATTACATCCGAAGCCTTTACCAAAACCACAACAGCTTGCTAACGTAAAAACTGCCGATTTAAACAATGATTTAGGAAACGAATTATCGATTATCACCTTGCGTGAGCAGATTGAGTTAAGCGCCAAAGGGCAGCAGCACGCAGAGCTACTCGATAGCATATTGGCGTTATGGCTGGATAGCCATGTGCTGATTTCTAAGCAGTCAAGCGATAAAAAGATTAATGACAATTCTCAAAAAGATGATAGTTTATGGCAAGCGCTCGAGCAGGATTTAACAGATTTATTTACTTATCAAACCATGCAAAACGAGAACGACAATTCAAAGAATAAATCGCAGCTAGAAAATGGTCATAGTCTATGGCTACCTGCTCAGACAAATGATAAAGGCGCAAAATCATTTATCAGTGCTTTGCCAAATCACTTAACGGATAAAGTATTGTCATTATCAGCGCTGATTACTGCACCAAATTTAGCGTTGTGGCAGCACTGCTATTTATATAGCGCGCAACATGAAATTAATAATCAGCAAACGTTTGAAGATTTGGCTGTTACTTTAAAAGCATTGCCAGCATCCGCTATTCTACTCACGACTGATGGTTGGATTATCAGTCGTCAGGGTACGATTAATTTGAGCAAATTTGCTGGCGCGCAAAATGGTCAAAATGAGAGCAATAGCCAATTCTTAAGCCAGCGTTTGCAGCAGCGCAGCCGTTTGCAAGCGTTAGAAGATTTACTTGATGAGTTCGAGACTAAAATACAAGAGCAGCAAAAGGCGATTGCTAATAATCAACGCAACTATGATGCCCTAACGGTCAGCTTAGAGGAAACGCGCGCGCAAGCTGAGCAATTAACCCGCGATAAGCATCAATACCAGCAACAGCTCACCACCAAGCGCGCCAATGCGGAACGACTACAAGCAGACAGTCAGCGCCTAAATGCTGATAAAGTTGCCCTTGAGCAGGAACAGCAAGAATTAGAGCAAGAACAGCAGACCCTAACTCATGAGCAGCAGCATATCCAAAGTGAGATAGCAGCGCTGACGCCGCAAATAGCCGATGCGCGTTTATTAAGTCAGCAATTACAGTCCGAGCGCAGTGAGCTAAATCGCGCGCGGCAGGTAGATGATGACACTTGGCAAGCAATGCAGCTGCGTATTCAGCAGAGCGAGATGCGCTTAGAGCATAGTGTTAGCAGTCTTGCTCGGGCAACTGCGCAGCATGAAAAGTCGCTGCAAAACGAGCACAGTTTAAAAACGCGTCATGAACAGCAGCAAGCTAAGCTGCCAGCACTGCAAGTAGCATTACAAATTGCGCAAAGCGCGCGCGATGAGCAGCAGGTCGTATTAACGACACGCGAGACTGCATTAACGGCGCTTAAAGGGGAATATAATCAGCAGCAAGTTGAGCTAGATACGCTACAAGATACCTTGCAAACGCAGCAATCTGAGCTTGCCGGTCTTGCCACTGAGCTGGCATTAAGCGCTGCAAAATTAGAGGATGCCAGTAGCCATACCCAAGAAGCGCTAGAGGCTTATTACAAGATCAGCCATAAATATCAAGCGCAATCGGACACAGTTCAGCAGCATCAGCAACAAGTAATGAGCGTCTCAAATTTATTGACGGATTTTATCGCCCATGATCGCCGCGTCCGCCCAGATAAAATCGCAGAATTAGAATCTGAGCGTGCGAAGCTTGAGCAGCAATTAAGTAAAATTGGCGCGGTCAATCTCGCCGCAGTAGCAGAATTGGCAGAAGTTAATGAGCGCTTAGAGCCACTTGCGCAGCAAACAGCAGATATTGCCGCCAGTATGCAGACCTTGACGGAAGCGATTGCCTCAATTGATGAAACCACCAAGACGCTATTTATGCAGACGCTTGACGCGGTCAATAACGAGCTTGCCAATTTATTTGCTAAAGTCTTTGGTGGCGGGCAAGCAAGCTTAACGCTTAATACGGACGAGATGCCTACCAATGCGCCAAAGTCAGAACAGTGGCGGGCAGGGTTGACCTTAATGGCACAGCCAAAAGGTAAGCGCAATAGTCGCCTTGCGGTACTGTCGGGTGGCGAAAAAACATTGACCGCGCTTAGCTTAATTTTTGCGATATTCAAGCAGCATCCAGCGCCATTTTGTGTGCTTGATGAAGTCGATGCACCGCTTGATGATGCCAACGTCGCCCGCTTTACCAGCTTGATAAATGAGTTGGCAGATGATTTGCAGTTTATTTTTATCAGTCATAATAAGCTGACGATGCAGATTGCTGATGAGTTAAAAGGCGTTACCATGCCAAGTGCGGGGATTTCTACCTTGGTCAGTGTGTCACTCGACGAAGCGGCAAATTACCTTTCTGATTAAGAGCGGCCGAGTAGCAAAATAATTAATAACGGCAAGCGCTTGTCAGTGGTATAGTTAGGGCTAGCATTTAAAGTCAGGCGAGTAGTCGGAAAATTAGTCAGTGAAGGCTTCAGGGCCAATGATAAACGCTGACTATATGGTGACGATATGCATTAGCCATGCTAGACTATTGCCATTTCTTCGCACTTGTACTCTCCCTTTTGTCATATATTAGGATGTATTTCTCATGACCGCTATCCAGTTTATCTTGATCGCCATTGCCGCATTTATCGTGCTTGCAGGGCTATTTATGGTCATTCGCAGCTTTAAACGGCGCAAAACTGCTGAGGCTGCCGCGGTCAATTATGATAAAAACGGTATTCCCATTATTCCGCGTCATGAGCGCAATATCGTCGAGCAGCCAGACTTGGACGATACGGTCGCAGGCGAAACCAGCATCGCCCCTGATCGCAGTTATCTCAATGCCGTGGTTGAAGAAGAGCCATTGACCCAATCTCATAGCAATGTCAATGCCCAGCTAACCGCTGATCGCCATGATAGTAATGAGGATAATGGCGTGGTAGATGACGCCGACTATGCGCGCTGGCAAGAGGAGCAGCAGCGAGCAGACAACAGCGAGTTTACCGAAGCGGCTGAGCAGATGCATATCGAGCAAGAGCCGGACGCGTTTTCAAGCCTCATGTCAGCGACTGACAGCTTGATGCCAGTCATTGATACCGCTGATGAGCCAAGCTTTGATAATAATAGCCCAATCCTTGATCAGCATCTCTCAGAGCCAGTTGATGAAGCGCAAAACGGTCCGTTAATTAATGCCAAAGACAATATCAATATCACCATCTTGCCGCATCAGTATCGCGACCGCCCAGCAGCAGTAATTCGTGGGCGTGATTTGCTGGCGTTAGTAGATAAATATGGTTTGCGTTATGGCGCGATGAATATGTTCCATCGCTATGAGCAAAAAGACGGCACCGGCATGCTGTGGTTTAGCATGATGGGCATTACGGATAGTGGTATCGCGCCTTTTGACCCGCATAGCGTGGCGACCAATACCTATAATGGTGTGGTGCTCTTTTTATCGCTGCCACATCCGCAAGCGCTACGCAGCTTTGACAGTATGATGAGTATTGCCTATATGATGGCAAGTGATCTGGACGCTGTGATGCTCGACGAAGAGAATGACCCCATTACCCCAGAATATAAACAGCAATTGCGTAACCAAGTTCGCGATTATGAAGGGTAAAATCTGAATAGATAAACGGTTAAAATTATTCCTAAAGTATTGTAAAGGCAAATAGCGCTTGACGTTATTTGCCTTTTTTAGTTTTTGAGCTTTGATTGCAGAGCATTGCATTCGCCCGATTTTCTATAAATTTGGTTGTCTATAAACCTAGTTCTCTACAGAAGCGGCTCTCTACAGGATGAGTTTTCAACAAAATCATATCCGACTAACCTGCAAACTTGTTATCATATCGGCATCTTGAATTGCAAAAAAAAGACGCCGACTATGACTGATCCTATTGTACCGACTGCTTCTAAAAATACTGTTTCTAAAAATACTGTTTCTAAAAATACTGCTGATACCCAATCTGCAGACAATGCTGCTGCCATCGTTGCTCAAATGCGCACGCTTATTGATAATTTAAAAACGCATAATTATGCCTATTATGTGCTCGATAATCCGATTTTAGAAGACAGTGAATACGATCAGCTGCGGCGCTCTTTATTGGAGCTTGAAGAGGCGTACCCTGATTTAATACAGCCCGATAGCTCAATCAATCAAGTTGGCGATACGCCGCTATCCGCCTTTACCCAAGTCAGGCACGACGTGCCTATGCTATCGCTTGGTAATGTCTTTGATTATGACGAGCTGCATGGCTTTATGCGCCGCGTCAATGATCGTCTCAATGACGCGCAGAAAAATCCTGAATACGAAATAGAGCTAAAGCTTGATGGTTTGGCGGTGTCACTCAAATACGAGTATGGTCAGTTTGTGCAAGCGGTGACGCGCGGTGATGGGCAAACCGGCGAGGATATTACCCAAAATGCCAAAACCATTCGTAATCTACCGCTTTGGCTTACGGCGGCAAGCGATATTCCGTTGTTAGAAGTACGCGGTGAAGTGCTGATGCCAAAAGCAGGTTTTGAGCGTCTCAATCGCCTAGCAGAAGAAAAAGGCGATAAAACCTTTGCCAATCCTCGTAATGCCGCTGCTGGTAGCTTACGTCAACTTGACCCCGCTATTGCTGCTAGCCGTCCGCTGGCCTTTTATTGTTATTCAGTCAATCAAGGTTTACCTGAAAATATAGAAACTCAATCAGCGGCATTGGCTTGGCTTGGTGACATAGGTTTTAGCGTCAGCGCGGTGAGAGTGGTAAAAAACCCACGCGAAGTACAAGCCTATTATGAGTCGATGATTGAAACCCGTAGTCAGCTGCCGTTTGAAATTGACGGCATGGTCATCAAGGTTAATAACTTGGCATTGCAGCAGCAGCTTGGCTTTTTATCCCGTGAGCCGCGCTGGGCAACGGCGTATAAATTCCCTGCCGAAACCGTCATGACGCGTCTAAATGATATCGAATGGCAAGTCGGACGCACCGGACAAATCACCCCTGTTGGTAAGCTTGAACCTGTTAAAGTCGGCGGCGTTACCGTCAGCAATGTCACCTTGCATAACTTTGGTGAAATTCAGCGCTTGGATGTGCGCGCAGGTGATATGGTCAGCGTGCACCGTGCAGGGGATGTCATCCCCAAAGTCACCCGCGTTTGGGTTGATCAACGTCCAGCAGATTCAGAGCCGGTTAAATTGCCAGCGACTTGCCCTGTCTGCGACTCACCTGTGGTCTTGCCTGAAGGTGAAGCGTTGGCACGCTGTACAGGCGGACTATTTTGTCCCGCGCAGCAGCAAGAAGCCCTCATTCATTTTGTCTCACGCCGGGCGATGGATATCGATGGCTTAGGCGCAAGTTGGCTGATTAGCTTTTTTGAGCACGGTTTGGTCAAGACCGTCGCCGATATCTATCAGTTACATAAACATACGGACGAGCTGATTAATTTTGAAAAATTGGGCGAAAAGTCGGTGCAAAACATCGTTAATGCTATCGAAGCCAGTAAACAGACGACGCTGGCACGTTTTATTTATGCGCTCGGTATTCGCGGCGTCGGTGAGACAACAGCACAGAATTTGGCGCAGCAATTTGGCGACCTTGACAGCCTGATGGCAGCAGATATCGACAAGCTCCTACAAACACCTGACGTTGGGGCGATCACCGCTGAGCTTATCCATGAGTTTTTCCGCGCTCCGCATAATATCGAAGTCATCACGGCACTGCGCGAAGCTGGCGTGCACTGGGATAAGGTTGAGCAAGTGCTGTCAGAAGGCTTGCCACTCGATGGGCAAACATGGGTCATTACAGGCGCGCTTGATAGCATGGCGCGTGATGAAGCCAAAGCCAAACTGCAAGCGCTCGGTGCAAAAGTCTCGGGCAGCATCTCGGCAAAAACTACCGCGCTACTGGCAGGGGATAAAGCTGGCTCGAAAATGGCTAAAGCTGAAAAACTTGGCGTGAAAGTGGTGGGTGAAGAAGAGTTCTTGGCGATGTTGAAAAAAGTATAGGGGTTAAGGTTAAATGGTATAGTGGGTTAACGATAGCGTAACCCGCATCATTTTAAGTCTATGACATTATAGCTATTTTAATTTTCTGAATAGATATGCTTATTGCTTAAATAACAACCGTAAAAGTCGCCACCGACACCAACATATCTTATAACTTCACTTCCTCTAACTTGAAAGAAAGGATAGTCGCGTAAAGCATTTGCTTGAATTAATACTTTGTCATATATAGGTACTAGTTTTTCTTCCAAACTGATAACATAAACTAAGTTTAATATATGTAGGGCTGCAAATGAGTTTAGTAGGTTTTCTAAATTAGCCTTTTTGAAGTTTTCAAGCCTTTGGTGCTTGACTGAATTATAGTCTTTCCACCAACCTTCATAGTTTGAATTTTTTTCTACGTCCTCATTACTTTTTTCTGTTTTAGTATTTTCAAATAAGATGCTAAAAGGTTGAAAGTCTAAGTCGAATCCGCTCATATTAAGCGTTAGAATGGTTTCTTCGATTTTGGGGAAATAGTCTTTAATCATCTTTATGTGATGACCTATGTTAGGCCTTTCTATTTTCTTTAGATGTAAGTTATCTCTTATATGCTTAAATATACTATCTATCTCAGTACAAATTGCAAAATACAATTGCATATTTTTAAATGAATAGCTTTTAGAATTATCTTCATTGATAGCTATATATTCACTTATTTCCTTGAGAGATTTCTCTAAAGATAGGTAATGTAGCCAAAAAGGACTTGAAAGGTCTATAGTGCATCTTTCTTGCATGTTCTCAGTCATTTAATTGCCTTATTTTATAAGATTAATTACCCTTCTATTTCGCCACCTCTCCATGTCCTTTAACCTCACCCTTCTTACTATCCGGCTGAATCACGATAGGTAATACCAGTCCCTTAGCAAAGTCATCGGACAGCACGTAATCATAGCGACTGGCAGCGACATCGGACGTGGTATAAATAATAAGTTTCATCTCTTTATCATCGGTTAGCTCATGTGAAGTATAGGTTTCGCTAAGCTGATCGAGTACTTTTGAGAGGGCTTCATTGCTTGCCATACTTACGGTCAGATTGTGCTGCGCGGTGGTATTATCCACACCGAAATACTCCGCATAATCGCGCACATTTTGGCTATCAAGCGCAAACGGATAATCATAGTTGGCAGGGTCAACAGCTTTTTCGCCGCTTGCGACCAATGACCAGTCGATAGTATGCACGTCTGCTGCGTCAGGTGTTTGCGTAGTAGAAGATTTAGCAGTGTCATTAGAATCGTTGGCGCTATTATCGCAGCTCATTAGTGCCGCCAAGCCTATGCTAGCCATTATCATCATACTTATGAGACGCTTAACCATCGAACTATCCTTTTATCATGCAATTATTATGAGCGCTATTTTGCCAGTTTTCGCGTTGCTTCTCTAGCATAATAAAATAAAGCATTGGCGAGTACGCTTTTAAATTTCCAGCCATAAAAAAACAGCCACCATTCGATGACTGTTTATATTATTGCTAGATTGAACAATGATAGGTTAATCATTATTAATGCACGATTAAACCAAAATCATTATCTGCCTATTTGGCAGTTTACTTGGTATTCTTTACCGTCTGCCCATTTCATTGCAAGGATACCTTTGTCTTCTTTCATGTGCCAAGCATAGACTACTTCTGGGTTTGACTCATTGACATAGCTTGCCGTATCACCTTGGACGCCGCCATTTAGAATGATAGGTTGGTCGGCCCAGTTTACTTTAGGTAAAGTCGCATTTAGCATAACTTGTTTTTTATTGATTGACTGTTTTGCCAAGAGTTTGCTGTCATCGGTACAGGTATAAGGGGCTGGCGCCATACGGTCATAGGCGACATCGGTCACGCTTTCTGACGCAGGGGTTTTGTTTGGCGTAGTAGGTGCGGTGGTCGCACAGGCACTAAGTAGCGCTAGAGTAGGTAGGGCAACAGCAACTTTGGTTAGGGTATTCATGGCATTCTCCAAAAATGTAAAAATTAGCAGGTATTTTTCGACTATGCTTTTTCTAATCGTGCGCTTTTTAACGGCGCCTTATGCATATAGCGCCTATGTTAACGAAAAGACTTTCTAGATAATGTTAGAAATTGTTTGTTACATGTTCGTTAAGTTACTTAAACACTGGTTAATGTAACGCTGACCTTAATAGCCTTTGTAAAATAACTATAGCGGATGAAAAATAATATCAATACATCACGCACTGCTAATATCAATTTTTCTTGCTTGCTGTGCCTACGCAGACAGAGGCTACAAAAAATTGATATCAGCAATACCGCCGCGTTTTTAGGATATTTTGACTATAAGCTCAAACAGTTATTTAAAAAGACCAATATATTTAATGGGCAAAACATAAAAAAGCGCCTATCGACTGCTGAGCTGATAGGCGCTTTAATTTGGGCATGGTTAAGTAGGCGCTTTAATTTGGGCATGGTTAAGACAAAAAAACGTTAACAGCTGCTTAACTGTTTCGTATTGAACTATTTAGTCTTACGCGGTGGCAGACCTGTATGCTGTGTTTGGAAGTTGCCTTTACTGACTTTTTTGTGATTTTTGCTCGATGTGCTTTTACCCGAGGTGTTTTTTGCAGCGTTAGGACTATTATTACTGCGTTTCACTGAGTCATTGCCCAAGCGACTGTTCTTTTTACGCGCCGATTGATAGCTGTCTTGCGCGGCATCGCGACCTTCTAAACTGGCGTTAAATGGCGGGATTAAGCAGCCGCGACCTTTACCAATCAAATCCCCACGTCCCATATCTTGCAGCGCTTTACGCAGCATGACCCAGTTTTTTGGGTCATGATAACGTAAGAAAGCTTTATGCAGTTTACGCTGCTTGCCAGACTTGACGATATCCATATCGCCCTCACTGCGACTCACTTTATGCAGTGGGTCTTTATGCGTATGGTACATGGTGGTCGCGGTCGCCATCGGACTCGGATAAAACGCCTGTACTTGGTCAGCGCGGTAGCCATGACTTTTTAGCCACAGCGCAAGATTCATCATATCTTCGTCTCTAGTGCCGGGGTGAGCGGCGATAAAGTACGGAATCAGATATTGCTCTTTGCCGGCCTCTTGGCTGTACTGCTCAAACATGGCTTTGAATTTATCGTAGTTGCCCATGCCAGGTTTCATCATTTTTGACAGTACCGCTTCTTCAGAGTGCTCAGGGGCAATCTTTAGATAACCGCCAACATGATGGCTGACCAATTCTTTGACGTATTCAGGGTCTTTAATCGCCAAGTCATAACGCAAACCTGAGGCGATAAGAATCTTTTTCACGCCTTTGATATCACGCGCTTTACGGTATAGCTGGGTTAAATTACTGTGATCGGTAATCAAGTTATCGCAGACATCAGGATAGACACAAGACGGCTTACGGCAGTTCTTCTCTATCGTCTCGTCTTTACAGTTGAGTCGATACATATTGGCGGTCGGCCCACCAAGGTCAGAAATAACGCCAGTAAAGTTTGGCGCCGTATCACGAATCGCTTCAACTTCACGCAAGATAGACTCTTCTGAGCGGTTTTGAATAATACGACCTTCGTGCTCAGTGATTGAGCAAAACGTACAACCGCCAAAACAGCCACGCATGATATTGACCGAAAATTTAATCATGTCATAAGCAGGAATGCGCGCATCGCCATAGCTTGGATGCGGCAGACGCGCGTACGGCAAATCAAAGACGTAATCCATCTCTTCGGTTGAGAGCGGAATCGGTGGCGGATTGAGCCAAACGTCAATCGAGGTATGCGAGTTACCAGCGCCGCTACTATGACGCTGCACCAAGGCACGCGCGTTACCCGGATTGGTTTCAAGGTGTAAGATACGGTTGGCATGTGCGTACAACACTGGGTCAGCTTTGACGTGCTCATAATCAGGCAGGCGAATGACCGTTTGCTCACGCGGCGGCATTTTAAGTTTATGTTTACGTGCGGTTTGTGGTTTATCAAAGCCGCGCATTTGCACCACTTGCGTATCTTCATCGACTTGCTCAGCATTTAAGACTTTATTGGTCACGGGTTCGGCGACAAAGCCTTGATACTGTTTCGCATATTGGGCTGACATGCCTGTCATTGCTGACGTAGCTTGTCCAACGGGTGAGGGGCTAGTCTTATCTTGCTCGATTGAGCATTGATCAACGTCTTCAGTCATGACATACGGATTAATAATGGGATCAACGCGGCCAACGGTATCGACATCATTGCTAGCAACCTCGGTCATGCCCGCTTGCCAATGACGGCGGGTCGGGGTCAATAAGTACGCCGTACCGCGCAAACTGCTCATTTGTTCAAAGGTGTAACCTTTTGATAAACCATGCACCACATCGACGATGGCACGCTCAGCATTGCCATATAACAAGACATCAGCGCGCGCATCCATCAAGATACTGCGGCGGACTTTGTCTGACCAATAATCATAATGAGCGATTCGGCGTAAACTGCCTTCGATTCCGCCTAAGATAATAGGAACATCAGGATAGGCTTCGCGGCAGCGCTGGCTATAAACGATAGCGGCGCGGTCAGGACGTTTGTCAGCCACGTTACCGGGCGAGTAAGCGTCATCACTTCGGATTTTACGATCGGCGGTATAGCGGTTAATCATGCTATCCATGTTGCCGGCGGTCACACCATACGCGTAAACCGGTTTGCCAAGCTCCATAAAGGCATCTTTGCTCTTCCAATCTGGCTGGGCAATGATACCGACGCGAAAGCCTTGCGCTTCTAATAAACGGCCGATAATCGCCATGCCAAAGCTTGGGTGGTCGACATAGGCATCGCCTGAGATGATGATGACATCACAGGCATCCCAGCCCAAATCGTCCATTTCTTTGCGGCTCATTGGCAAATAAGGCGCAGGCTCGTAGCAGCTCGCCCAATGTTTGTCGTAGTCGTAAAGTGGTTTGGTGCCTTGTTTAAAGGCGGTGCGGGCGATGGTATCGGCAGACATGAGCGGACCTGTTAATTAAAAAAGTGGCACTAAAAAAGCCGTTATCGTTATTTATAAACAACGGCTCATTTAAAAGCGCTCATTTTAACATGAATTGCTTTCATTATGTAAAAAAGAGATTTTATAATAGCGAGGTAAGTTATTGATAGTTTGGGATAATCTCTTGCTAAGAAGGATTATTAAACGTTAACAACCCTTCTTTGTTTATGTATGAATTAAACTAAAAAATTTATTGATCTAATAGTTGAAAGGGAAAGGTGACTACATCAAAGGCTAAGGCAAATGGCAATAACACCAGCTTTTGCGCGGTATTGGCACCGCTACGAGACACTTGTTGTTGATGATTTTGAGTATAAAAACTGACCGTATAAGGTTTACTTAAAGCGCGGTAATTAGATTGAATCAAGCTTAAATTACTCACTTGCGGATAGATAGCACCTTTGACAGGCACGCTAAAGCAAAAGCGCTGAGCATTGATGCGTTGGTCGCTGGCTGAAGTACAGTCGCGCCCATTGTTTTGCAAAAAGAATTGATAATCTGAGCGCTGGAATTCATCTTTTAATTTGGCATACGACAGCTTCATTTCACCCTGAAAATAGCCATCATTATTGGGCACATAAAAACTCATGTCGTTATCGACGTGGATATTTTTTGGCGTCAGATTGCTTAATAAACCAATCATTTCCGTCCCGCCTTGGGTCAGCACATAGCTGTTCTTTTCACCGACGATAACCATGGTAGCGTTGGGCGTTTTTGGTAATGCCTGCGCAGGACGACCAAAGGCGACAATTTGGTCTTCAGACAAGATTTGCTTGCTAGCTTTGGTGCTGACGTGATTGTCACTTTCTAATAAAGAGCTGGTGGCGCAGCCTGAGCTGGCAAGCAATGCCGCAAGTGATGCGCCTGTTAATAAGGTTTTTGGATTGAATAACTTCGATAGGGTCTGAGCATTCTTATTGGTATCGATAGGCGGTATCTTTTTACTCATTATCAGGCTTCCTTGTCTGCTATACGGTTGATAGTTTATCTAGCATTTAATGCCAAACATTCGTTGCTATCGTACCTGTTTTAGCGATGACTTATCCACTTTTATTAATGATAAAAATTGCATGGGCTTTGTAGCTGATATTAATCAAGCAAAATCTTGGTGCCGCTCTTGGTAAAGTTCATTACAAACTGGCTTTTAAAGCTGCGCACATTGTTCTCGTAAGTCAGCAAATTACGGGTAAATTCATGATAATCGTTCATGTTTTTGGCATTGACCATCAACATAAAATCGGCATCTCCTGACACTTCATAGCAGCTCATTACTCGCGGCTGATCATGCATTAAGCGCTCAAATCGATGCTGCATCGAGGTATTGGAGCGCGACATCTCTATCATGACCACTGCCGTAAGCCCGTAACCGACCTTATTTGGATCAACAATAGCGACTTGTTTGGTAATCACACCGCTATCTATTAATGCTTGAATACGGCGCTGGGTGGTAGCGATAGAAACATGTACACGTTCTGCGACCGTTTTTAACGGCAAAGTCGCATCGTCCTGTAGCAAATTTAAAATCGCTTTATCGGTATCGTCTAAAATATGGCTCACAGTATCTCTTCCCTAGAAAATCACAAATATTAATATTTTTATTATAAATATTATTGTTAATGATATAAATATAAGAAAATAACTAAGTTTTAGTAATTTCCGAAGTAAATTTATTCTAATAAAAGATTATATAGAAATAATTTCTCATAGCATCTTAGTAAAATAGACGCTATTGATTAAAGCTTAGCAATCAAAGCTTGTGAATAATTGAATAAGTAAAATAAAGAAATCGCTAAGCCTTCTAACGTCTATTTATATTTACGGTGCTTATCATGTCCAATCCAACGCCCTCTAATGTCTCTACTAATATGCTCGCAGCTACCGTTTCACGCTTGCCGTTGCCTGCTGTTTGGACGGCAGGTAGCAAACAGCAGCGTACATTAATAATGGGCGTGGCGCTGGCGATATTATCGAATTTGTTGTTTGGTGTACTTTATGCCTATAGCAGTTTTTTAGCGCCATTATCTGGCACCCAAGTTTTTATCTGGCGTATGCTAGCGATGTGGGCGGCGCTAATAGGGTATTTGCTGATTAGTGGGCGTTTAGGTTTACATCTCGATAAATTAAAGGCGCTGCGCACGGTAAAGCAATGGGTATGGTTATTATTACCAACGCCGATATTTCTCAGCCAGTTTTGGCTGTTTATGTGGGCGCCAGTTAATGGTCAAGGCGTGCAAACCGCAATGGGTTATTTTCTCTTTCCACTGATGATGGTGGTGTTTGGTTGCGTCCTATTTGGCGAAAAATTAAGCCGTCTGCAATGGTTGGCCGTTGGCTTTGCCGCCCTCGGCGTCGGTAGTGAGATTGTACGTACCCAAAGTGTTTCTTGGGCGACGCTTTGGGTCTGCGGCACTTATCCTGTTTATTATATCTTACGCCGCCTACAAGGTATCGGCGCGATTACAGGTTTGCTGGTGGATTTGACCATCTTTGCACCGTTTGCCGTCGCCTATTTATTATTCATTGCGCCGAGCAGTTTAGGATTGGTTGGCAGCTCTAGCTTTTTTATCATGATGTTGGTAGGACTTGGCATGCTTAGCGTGCTGGCGATGAAAACCAATGTTGACGCCAGTCAAATGCTCCCTGTCAACGTTTACGGTATGATGAGCTATATTGAGCCGGCGTTATTATTTATCTTAGCAATCACTGTCTTGGGCAATCCTTTTGAATCAGCGATGATTTATAGTTATGGCTTAATTTGGCTCGGAATCGCTTGCCTAATCGCGCACGGTATCCGTCAATTACGCCGCGCTCATAAAGAGTCAAAAGTGAGCAAAATTGCCCAAACGGTCTAAAATTTGCTCCGTTAAATTAATAAGTTTACCTTAGCAATGTCATAAAAAAGGACGACTCAACAATATGCTGAATCGTCCTTTTTGCATTAGATTAAAACTTATCTTACGAAAATTTTAATCCAAATGCTGCTTAAAGCCGCGCTGCTTATCACGCTCCCAGTCGCGGTCTTTTAGCGTTTTACGTTTATCATGCTGCTTTTTACCAACGGCAAGCGCAATTTGGCATTTCACTAAAGAGTTTTTCCAATAGCAAGATAATGGTACGCAGGCATAGCCTTTTTGATTGACCGCGCCCATGAGTTTCTCAATTTCGCGGCGATTAAGCAGCAGCTTACGGGTACGGATGCTATCAGGGCTGACATGCGTTGAGCTTGAAAGCAGCGGCTGGATATGGGCGCCAAACAAGAACGCCTCATTATTACGAAAGATAATATACGCTTCGGTAATGGTCATTTTACCGGCACGAATGGCCTTCACTTCCCAGCCTTGTAACGATAGACCTGCCTCAAAGGTCTCTTCAATAAAATACTCGTGACGAGCTTTTTTATTGGCACAGATTTGATTGTCAGGTTTTTTTGATTTTTTTGACATAATTTCTCCATAAGGACTTCAAACTACATGGTTTGTATAGATTGTCCCGGTCTAACTGTTCCTCATTCTAACCCTTAAATGTAGATATTTTTTTACCTATTAAGAGCGATGAGTCGAACCGCCTATTGTAGCAAAGCGCACAGCGAAAAGGTAAATCGGCTGTTAGGACAAATGTAGCAGATAAGTAGGAAGTTTGAGCAAAATTTGCTAGCATATGGGTCATTATCATTAACCATATTAGCCCTGTTATGAGCCTTTCTGCTACTTCTTCAAAATTGCACACCAAAATTTTATACCCTGGTACCTTCGACCCGATTACCAACGGTCATGTCGACTTGGTTAAACGCGCGGCTAAATTGTTCGATGAGGTCGTCATCGCCGTGGCCTCTGGTCATCATAAAAAACCTTTATTTGACTTCGAAGAGCGCGTGCATTTGGTTGAGACGGTATTTACGGATTTGCCGCAAGTGTCGGTGATTGGCTTTGAAGGCTTGCTGGTCGATTTTATGCGCGAAAAAAATGCCACCGCCGTATTACGAGGTCTGCGAGCGATGTCAGACTTTGAATATGAGTTTCAGCTGGCCAATATGAATCGCGAGCTTGATGAAAACTTTGAAGCGGTATTTTTAACCCCGTCGCAAAATTACTCGTTTATCTCATCAACCATGATTCGTGAAATTGCCAAACTTGGCGGCGATGTGACGAAATTTGTGCCACCTTGCGTTTCAGAAGCTTTTATACAAAAACTCAGCAGCTAAATTTAGCTAAACGCTTAACAAGCTAAGCTTTAATGATGGGCTGGTGGTTTAATATTAAGTGTAATCGTAAACCACGGACGTACTCATTTATTATCAACTGCTAGCAAATAAGGAGCAGTTTATGGCGTTATTAATTACCGATGAATGCATCAATTGCGATGTCTGCGAGCCTGCTTGCCCAAATGAAGCCATTTCAGAGGGCGATGATATTTATGTCATCGACCCTGATTTATGTACAGAGTGTGTCGGTCATTTTGATGAGCCGCAATGCGTGGTCATCTGTCCTGTCGACTGTATCCCGCATGACCCAAACCACGTCGAAACCCAAAGCGATTTATTGGCAAAATACAAACGTATTACTGGCAAATAAAAAATGATGAGATCCAACCCCTTAACAAATAACCTCTCAACCAACGATTTCGACCAACAGCACCTTTGGCATCCTTATGCCAGCTTGCCGCCCACCTATCCAAATATCGTTATTGACCATGCTGAAGGGGTTTATATCGTTACTAAAGATGGTACGCGCCTGATTGATGGTATGTCGTCATGGTGGGCAAGCGTTCATGGCTATAATCATCCAGTGCTCAATGCAGCGATGATTGCACAATTGGGCAAAATGGCGCATGTGATGTTTGGCGGCTTAACCCATCAGCCAGCCATAGATTTGGGTAAAAAATTATTATCCATTGTCCCGGATGGTCTTGATGCGATATTTTATGCCGATAGCGGCAGCATTGCCGTCGAAGTAGCGCTAAAAATGGCGCTGCAATATCAAATTGCAGCCGGATGTCCCAATAAAAACCAATTTGCCTCGACCCATTCTGGCTATTATGGCGATACCTGGCATGCAATGAGTGTCTGTGACCCAGTCGGCGGCATGCATAGCCTGTATGGTAAACAATTGCCTTTGCAGCATTTTGTCCCTGCACCGCCATTAGGATTTGAGCGTGAGCTAGCTCAAAATGAGCGTGATGAATTAACCACATTTTTTGCTAAACACAGCCATCAGCTTGCTGGATTTATCATTGAGCCTGTTATTCAAGGTGCAGGCGGGATGCGCTTTTATAATCCCGAGTATTTGCAGTTGCTACGCCAATTGTGTGATAAGCATGACGTACTGCTGATTGCTGATGAAATCGCCACTGGTTTTGGGCGTAGTGGCAAGCTGTTTGCTTGCGAACATGCGAGTATCAGCCCTGATATTATGACCATTGGTAAGGCGCTAACAGGCGGTTATATGACCTTTGCAGCGACCCTCTGTACCCGCGAGGTTGCCGAAACCATTAGCCAAAGCGAGTATCCTGCCCTGATGCATGGTCCGACCTTTATGGGCAATCCGTTGGCATGTGCGGTGGCCTGTGCCTCGATTGATTTAATCTTATCTTATGATATCGAAGCGCGTACGGTAAATATGCAAGCGCTGATGGATGAGCAGCTAGCCACAGCGGCAAAATTAGACGGTGTTAAAGAGGTACGTTGTTTAGGCGCGGTCGCTGTGATTGAGCTAGATGAGGCGGTTGATATGCCAGTTTTTCAATCTCTACTGATTGAAAATAGAATTTGGGTGCGACCCTTTGGCAAATTGGTCTATATTATGCCGCCTTATGTCATTAGCGATGACGAACTGGTGACGTTATGTCAAGCGCTACTAACCGTTATTACTTCGTATTTGGAGCAAGTTCCTGTCACCGATAGAGCTTCGCTATGAGTGTAATATTTATATCCGGCATTGATACCGATATTGGCAAGACTTATGCCACAGGCATGATAGCGAAAGCGCTGATGCAGCAAGGTATTAACGTCATCACTCAAAAGCTGGTACAAACAGGGGTTAGCGTCAATTCAGCTAGTGGCAAAATGAATATTGCCGATGATATTGTTATTCATCGTCAATTAATGAACATTCCGCTACAACCTTGTGACCTCGATTATACGACTTGTCCTTACCGTTATGAAAAACCCGCATCGCCGCATCTATCCGTCAAGCTTGCTAATGACGTTCTAGACCCCAAAGTCATTACTAAATCTACGCAGCAATTGCAACAAAGCTACGACGCGGTGCTGTTAGAAGGCGCAGGCGGCTTGCTGGTGCCCATAACCGAGCGGTTATTAACCTTGGATTATATTGCTGAGCAAGGCTATCCAGTTATCTTGGTAACCTCAGGGCGGCTTGGTAGTATCAATCATACCTTGCTCAGTTTGGAAGCAATCAAAGCGCGCGGTTTAACGCTGCATAGCGTCATTTATAACCATATTCATGATAGTGCTGCTCAGACAGATGATGAGATTGCCAATAGTACGATTGATTATTTGAAAAACTACTTAGCGCGCCATTATCCAAACACTTACTGGCTGCAAATGGCGCAACAGACAAATAGCGCTATAGGTAATGATAATTTAGCTTTACCGCCAGATTTTATTTAAACGCTTTTATTTAAATAGTTTTATAACAACAAATAAATAAGCGCAAAACACTTTCCACACCTCATACTAATTTTGCTATACTAGCGCGCTTGGTAGACTAGGCGATCGCCGCTGCACACTGGCAACAGATGCGCAGGGGAGGAAAGTCCGGGCTACATAGGGCAGCGTGCCAGCTAACGGCTGGGCAGGGTAACTTGACGACAAGTGCAGCAGAGAGCAGACCGCCTTTGGTGTCGCAAGACATTATCGGTAAGGGTGAAAGGGTGCGGTAAGAGCGCACCGCGTGAATGGCAACATCTCACGGCAGGGTAAACTCCACGCGTAGCAAGACCAAATAGGCATCGATATGGCGCGGCCCGCGTTCGATGCGGGTAGGTTGCTTGAGCGTATCAGCGATGATACGCCTAGAGGAATGATCGTCCACGACAGAACCCGGCTTATCGGTCTACCAACTTTTTTGTTTTGCGGTTCGTTTTTATTGTTAGTATTATGCATATTTGCCGTTAATTTGAATGAAATGCGTCTTTTTCGCAAAAAATGCTAATTAGGGGTTGACGCAAGCCCTCTCTATCGGTATTATACCGAGCCTTAAATGGCGATGTAGCTCAGCTGGTTAGAGCGCACGACTCATAATCGTGAGGTCAAGAGTTCAAGTCTCTTCATCGCCACCATATATAGTAAGACCAGCAGTAGTAAAATGCCAATCATCTTATGATTGGTTTTTTTTTGCCTGATTTTTGCTTGCTGACAAAATCCACTTACTTTATAGCGGAAAACTGCTAGAATACCTTCGTATGCCTGCGCGTATTAAAAGTTAGTCATTTGCGCTGTGGGCATTTCAATTGCGGCAATACAGTAGGTACTTAAACTGTCTCTTTTGGCGTATTGGCCAGTATGAGCTATAAGTATGTATTCGACGGTTGCCATCTGACACTATGTATATCCGTTATTCAATCCTCCATTATTTAGTAGGCGCTTTGTGACTGCATTAGCCAATATTCGTAACTTTTCTATTATTGCCCACATTGATCACGGCAAGTCGACCCTTGCTGACCGTTTTATTCAGATGTGCGGCGCGCTGCAAGATCGTGAAATGCAGGCGCAAGTCCTTGATTCTATGGACATTGAGCGTGAGCGCGGCATCACTATTAAAGCCCAGTCTGTGACCTTGTTTTATGACCATCCTAACGGTGAGCGTTATCAGCTAAACTTCATTGACACGCCCGGTCACGTCGATTTCTCCTATGAGGTCTCACGCTCATTAGCGGCTTGCGAAGGCGCGCTATTGGTGGTTGATGCCGCGCAAGGCGTCGAAGCACAGTCGGTCGCCAACTGTTATACCGCTGTTGATCAGGGCTTAGAGGTGATGGCAGTTTTAAATAAAATTGACTTGCCGCAAGTTGAGCCTGAGCGCGTGATTCAAGAGATTGAAGACATTATCGGGATTGATGCTGTTGATGCGCCGCGCGTCTCGGCAAAATCCGGTCTTGGAGTTGATAAATTACTAGAAGCCTTGGTTGAATTTATTCCTGCGCCAACGGGCGACCGTGATGCACCGCTACAGGCATTGATTATCGACTCATGGTTTGATAACTATCTGGGCGTGGTCTCTTTGGTGCGTGTGCGTGAAGGAACGATTAAAAAAGGCGATAAGCTGTATATTAAGTCGACCAAAGAGGCGCACTTAGTGGGCTCAATTGGTGTCTTTACCCCGAAACCTGTAGACACAGGTATTTTACAAGCGGGCGAAGTAGGCTTTGTTATTGCAGGAATCAAAGATATTGCTGGTGCGCCTGTTGGTGATACGATTACCCATGCCAGTACGCCTGATGTTGAGCGCATTCCTGGATTTAAGCAAATCACGCCGCAAGTTTATTCTGGTATGTTCCCAGTAGATTCTAGTGATTTTGAAAAATTCCGTGAAGCGCTGCAAAAACTACAGATTAATGATGCGTCGCTATACTTTGAGCCTGATACCTCTGATGCGCTCGGCTTTGGCTTTCGCTGTGGCTTCTTAGGTATGCTGCACATGGAGATTATCCAAGAGCGTTTAGAGCGTGAATATGACTTGGATTTAATCACCACCGCGCCGTCGGTTATTTATGAGATTGAAAAGAAAAATGGCGAAGTCATTTACGTAGATAATCCGTCAAGGTTGCCTGAACCAAATAATATCGAAGAGTTCCGTGAGCCAATTGCCCGCTGTCAGATTCTAGTGCCGCAAGATTACTTGGGTAACGTCATGACGCTATGCATTGAGCGCCGCGGCGTCCAAGTCGATATGCGTTTTATGGGCCGCCAAGTGCAGCTAATTTTTGATATTCCGATGGGCGAGGTGGTCATGGACTTCTTTGACCGCCTAAAATCAGTGTCGCGCGGATTTGCGTCGCTCGATTATAATTTTGAGCGTTACCAAGCTGATAAATTGGTCAAAGTTGACGTGTTGATTAACGGTGATAAAGTCGATGCCTTAGCGATGATAGTACACCAAGATCAAGCGCGTTTCCGCGGCAATCAGCTGGTCACTAAGATGAAAGAGCTGATTCCACGTCAGATGTTTGATGTGGCGATTCAAGCGGCGATTGGCAGTCAAATTATCGGTCGTAGTACCGTCAAAGCCATGCGTAAAGACGTCTTGGCTAAGTGTTATGGCGGTGACGTTTCGCGTAAGAAAAAGCTATTATCTAAGCAAAAAGCGGGTAAAAAACGTATGAAGCAAGTGGGTAACGTCGAGATTCCACAAGAAGCCTTCTTAGCCGTCTTGCAGGTTGATAATTAAACGTTCATTATCTTTTAAAAGATAAAAACACAGCAATATTTGGCATAGACAGCTTTACTGCAACCGTAGTCTGATTTTCAGCTCGTTAATAGGCAAATTCGTATGGATTTTGATTTTAATTTAATTTTAGTGCCATTAACCATTGGCCTAGGTATTATTTGGCTATTAGAGAAGCTGACGCTCAAACAGCGTAAAACCCGCGGTCGCGGTAAAGAAAGCTTACTGGTCCGTTGGGCGTATGATTTTTTCCCAGTGTTGGCGGTGGTGTTAATAGTGCGCTCGTTCTTGATTGAGCCGTTTAATATCCCTTCATCGTCGATGGTGCCGACTTTATACACGGGTGATTTTATCGCGGTCAATAAATACGCGTATGGCGTCCGTCTACCGCTGACTTATAATAAAGTGCTTGATACAGGCGCGCCTGAGCATGGCGATGTGGCCGTTTTCCGCTACCCAGAAAACCCAAGTATTTACTATATTAAGCGCGTGATCGGCCTGCCGGGCGATACCGTCAGTTATAATCAAGGGACGCTGGCAATTAATGATACGCCAGTTCCTACCAAAGCGATCAATTTTGATGCCGATGCTGAGCTGACCTCACAGCTATATCCAGCCGGACAAGTGGCACCCGGACAAGTCTTGACTGAAGACAATGCCATACGAATGGGGCAGCAAGAAGAAAGTCAAGCAAAGTACTTTGAAGAGATTCAAGGCGACAACAAACACTTGGTTCGCTATTTAGCGGATATGAATAGCTCGCAGTACGCACCGTTTTTACAGCAAGAGTCACCAGAAGTGGTCAGCTCTGAAGGCACAGAGTGGCGTATCAAAGTGCCAGAAGGTCATTACTTTGTAATGGGTGACAACCGCGATCGTAGTGCTGATGGGCGTTTTTGGGGTTTTGTTCCCGATGATAATTTAGCGGGTAAAGCGGTCTATATTTGGATGCATAAACCGCCCGGTCTTAACTTACCAACCTTTAAGCGTAATGGTAGTATTGATTGATATTATTGCTGCACTAAAGAATAATGCTGCGCTAAAGAATAATGTACCGATAATAGATTGTGCTAGTATTATGGCCAGCCAATGAAAGCCATCATATTAAAGGTTATATATAAGACAGTTTTTTAAATATGGCAGTTTACCTATAGCAACTTACCCCTTGAGGGGTCTTATGGTGCAGCAGTTATCTGGGTTGTCTTCGCAGCGCGGTGCTAGTGTAACGAGTGTCGTTTTTATTATTATCGTTTTGGGCGTGGCTGCTAAATTGCTCGTCGCTATTGCTCCAGCGCAAATTGGCGATTACCAATTAACAAAAACCTTAAGTGCGCAGCTTAAAGAGTCCAATACCAATAAAGAAACGGCCAAGCAGTTTGTAGAGCGCATGAATAAGCAGCTGTCTATTAACGCCGATTATGATACTAAAGCAGAAGAAGTGTTTACTTTCACCGATAAAAAACCAGGTCAGCTGGCTATTCATAAGAAGTATGAAACCACCAATAATTTTTTTGGTAATATCGATATCGTTAATCGCTTTGAAGGCGACATTGATGCTACTACTGCTGAATAATTTAACTATTAAAGCTTATATCTCAAAACTTAAAGCGTTAAAATCAAAGTAATAAAGTACTTTGTTATTTTTAATTTTCTAACCAATTTCTAAAACACTGGTATTGCATTATATTTACCACTGAAAAAAAGGGATACACACAGACCACGCATGAAACCAACTTCGCAGTCTCCTCAGGCGGTTCCCAATCCCCATAAAAATAGCGTGTCTGATGACACGCTTATTATTAGCGCAGAATTTATTCAACGGTTAGCGGTATTATCGCGCAAGTTGGGCTATGTGTTTAATGATTTAAGCTTGCCTAAACTGGCGCTTACCCATCGCTCCTTTGATAGTAAGAAAAACTATGAGCGCTTAGAGTTTTTGGGCGACGCATTATTAGGAATGATCGTCGGTGAAGCATTGTATCACCGCTATCCGACGCAAAATGAAGGCCGTCTGACGCGCATGCGGGCAACATTGGTACGGCAGGAATCGCTAGTGATTATTGCGCAAAACCTAGAGCTGTCTAATCATTTGATATTGGGCGTTGGTGAGCGTAAAGGCGGCGGGCGTAATCGTGCTTCCATCTTGGCAGATGCGGTAGAGTCATTGATAGGCGCTATTTATTTAGACAGTCAAGATATGGATATTACCCGTGCGTGCGTGCTATCGTGGTATGGTGATCTCATAGACAATGTCAGTGACCAAAAAGCGCTAAAAGACGCCAAGAGCCGTTTACAAGAATGGCTGCAATCTAAGCAGTTTGATTTGCCACATTATGAGCTGATGGAAACCCGTGGTAACGCTCCGCACCAAATCTTTGTGGTGCGCTGTCAGGTTAATATAAATAATTGTCCTGATATTACCGAATCTGGTGAAAGTCGCCGTATCGCTGAGCAAAAAGCGGCAGAATTAATGATTAATCAGCTACATAAACTGCCAGGACAGCCAAAAAGACGTACCTAGTTTTTTAAAGCTAATTTTTTAAAAACCATTTTACTTAATACTAAATTTAATAATTTCAAAAAACAATTTCAAGGAATTGTTTTTTGAAATAACTCATACTTTTAACATGATCAGTCTTATGCCGCTTTTCTTTAAACAATTAATAAGTGGCATCACTGATGACAACCTCCATAGGATTAATCCATGAGCAATCACCATGACTTGCCATTAAATAATGAAGATAATGCCAAAAATATGACCGAAAACCCAGATATGAGTTCAAGCCAAAGTGCGACTGTAGCAAAGGACGTTGAACAAAATAACGCCAGACTAAACGCTGCGAAGCTAACGGTTGATAGCTCGGAAGATGCTATGTTAGAGAATAACGCTATAGAAGATAACGTCCTAGAAAACGATCTGGCTATCGAAGAGTTCTTTTCATCAAATAACAATGCTCATGTCGCTGAAGATTTTAAAGCCGGTTATGTGGCGATTGTTGGTCGCCCAAATGTGGGTAAATCAACCTTAATGAACCATTTATTGGGTCAAAAGCTGTCTATCACGTCGCGTAAACCGCAAACCACCCGTCACCGTATTCACGGCATTTTGTCCAATGACGAGATGCAGGCGGTGTTTGTTGATACCCCAGGTATTCATCGCAATGAGGTACGCGCTATCAACGAGCGTATGAATAAAGCCGCGGTGTCAGCACTGGTAGATGTCGATTTGGTCTTATTTGTCGTTGATTCAGATCAGTGGCGTGACGACGATTTGTTAACCCTACAAAAACTTGGCGATACCAATCTGACCGTAGTATTGGTGATTAATAAAGCCGATACGCTAAAAGATAAAGGTAGTGTGTTACCGCTGATCGAAACGTTTAATGAAAGTTTTGATTTCGCTGATATCGTCCCTGTTTCTGCTTTAAAAAACCAAAACCTAGACCGTTTGCAAGAAGTGATAGCCTCGCATTTGCCAATCGCCGATCCTATCTATGATAGCGAGCAGATTACCGATCGCTCAGAGCGCTTTTTAGCCAGTGAAATTATTCGCGAAAAAATCATGCGTAGTGCCGGCGATGAAGTACCTTACGATTTGACGGTACAGATTGATGGTTTTAAAGACGAAGCGGCGCATATTGACCCAAAAACTGGTCGTCCGCGTAAAGCGGTCACTTTTATCGATGCGACCATTTATGTTGAGCGTAGCGGACAAAAAGCGATTGTCATTGGTGATAAGGGTCAGCGTATCAAACAGGTCGGCATGGATGCGCGTAAAGACATGGAACAGCTGTTTGATAAAAAAATCATGTTAACACTGTGGGTGAAAGTGAAACGCGGCTGGTCTGATGATGAGCGCGCTTTGACCAGTTTAGGATATTAAGCACGATTAAAAAAGCATGGTGGGTAGATGTTTACCGCCATGTATCTATATCACCACGGCTGAGGTAATAATCCATGCGTAATGAAGCGTTAATCGGTTATTTATTACATCAGCGCCCCTACCAAGAAAAGCGCGCTTTATACTATCTGTTTTCTCAGCAACATGGCGTCATCCATGGTGTTGGCAAAAAAGGTGCGCCGCTTTTTATGCCTTTGCAACTGTTTGCCAGCGGTAAACGCGATTTAAAAACATTCACGCAGATTAATATTGCGCCACTAAGTTCGATTCAAGATTCAGTGGCCCAAAATTCTCTAGTGGTAAAAGACAGTAACGTAAATCTAGCAGAGACGCTGCATCATGAAAATATCAGCGGCCAACATCAGTATGCAGCCTTGTATTTAAATGAAATACTGTGGCGACTATTACCCACCGAAGATCCCATGCCAATATTATGGCAACACTACCAAAATAGCCTACAGCAGCTTAAGCAGCCTTTAACTGCGAACGAGCTACGTTTGTGTTTGCGTCAGTTTGAAGCGTATTTGTTTAACGAATTGGGCTTTGCTTTAACCTTAAAACATGACAGTTTAGATCAAGCTATCGAGCTCGACACTTGGTACCGTTTTTTACCTGATGTGGGCTTAGTGCCTATTGTTCATGATGACGATGAGATAGCTATTACACAAAATATTTTTAAAGGTAATGAGATTTTATCGATGGCAGAGCAAGGTTTATCCACCTCAAATCTCAATGCATGGTCACGTTTGCATCGGCAATTGATTGACCATTTGCTCGATTATCAACCTTTACAAAGTCGCTTACTTTGGCAGCAGCAACAGCGCTATCAATCTTAACTTGAGCGTAAAGTACCAATATTTTACAAACTATTTTTTAGTAAATTACCCAAATATGAACAAAAGGATTTTTTTATGATTAATACAACAGTAAAGACTTCCAACTTAGCACAAACTTCAGAAAATGCCTTAAAAAAGCCTCTGTTAGGGGTAAATATTGATCATGTAGCGACATTACGTCAGGCTCGCGGCGTCAGTTATCCCAGTCCATTAGCAGCTGCTCTGCTATGTGAGCAAGCTGGAGCCGATGGTATCACCATTCATTTGCGTGAAGACCGCCGTCACATTCAAGACGCTGACGTTTATGAGATAGCTGAGCAGCTGACCACCAGAATGAACTTGGAGATAGCAGCAACGGCTGAGATGCTAGAGATTGCTCGTCAGGTTAAGCCTTTCTGGGTATGCTTAGTACCTGAAAAACGGGCAGAGTTGACGACAGAAGGCGGACTTGACGTTGCAGGGCAGGTAGCTTGGCTGACAGATTATGTTAGTAAATTACAAGCAGTCGGTATCAAGGTTTCTTTATTTATTGATCCAGAAGATAAGCAGATTGAAGCGGCAGTTAGCTGTGGGGCAAATGCAATTGAATTGCATACTGGTGCTTATGCTGAAGCGGGTTTAGCCGGTAATATCGATAGAATGAATGATGAGCTTGCTCGCATTAAGCAAGCTGTGCAAACCGCCCAACTTGCTAATCCCAAGCTTTTGGTTAATGCTGGTCATGGTTTGACACGTGATAATGTCCACGCTATTGCGCAAATTGATGGTATATATGAGCTAAATATCGGACACGCTCTTATTGCTGATGCTGTTTTTGTAGGATTAGAGCAAGCGGTTGTTATGATGAAGTCTGCTATGCGTCAAAATGTTTAAACACCTAATGTCGTAATTTCTATTGTCCACAATCAGTAGGGTGGCTTGCATTAGGCTTATAAGTAATGTCACCCCCTTGATTAAAAGAGATTTGATACATGGTATGATTATAGGTGGAGGTTGGACAGTACTTAATATGTCCGAAATGGCCGCGGGGTTTACCGCTATCGCCCCAGAATTTGGTGTAATGACGCTTATCTCCTACTCGTAAATACAAGGTACTATATTTAGGTTCTAAAGCTTGCTCTTCTAGCAGGTCATCAACTCCTAAGTCGAAGTTTTTATTGTCATTTGCATCTAAAAATAATAATAGCTTCTTATAGCTGTCTCTATGACATGTAGCGCCGTCATTAGAAAGGCAAACCAACAAGTTTTGTCTTCTAATGTGGCTTTCAGCTTTCGCCAACTTTAGCGTATTTTTAATTTGGCTCTCAATACGCTTTGCTTCCATGCTGGCGAGTTGCTGTAAGATATAAGGCGTCGCAATCATTAAGATAATAGCTAACACTGCGACTGTAACAATCAGCTCTATTAACGTAAAGCCATACCTATTACAAGCTTGAAAGTGGGTTTGCTTTCTTGACAATACTTTATATAATTCAATCATAAGAGACTGCTACCTATATAAGAGGTATGGCTATATAAGAAATACGAAAAATCGAACAACTTAAAGATCATGTCCAAATTTTAAAGATGTATAAAGCTGGCTTAATCTTTATGCAATGCATCTTATATAAGTCGAATAATGTTCACATTATTAAATATAAACCAAATATATGCCTACTGTCAAAGAATGTTTCAATTCGTGAATAAGGAGTTTTAGCAATAGAGAAAATTAACGTTTTGTATTAAAATATCTTGAAACAATAGATAGGATTCGTTTCATCATCTATTGCGACCTCACACACAAAAGATAAAAAGTGTAAAGTGTGTTAGTTGTCAGTAAGTTAAGCTGGCTAATGTGTTTTAGTTATGACATTATCGTGTAATAATGTGTAGCTGGTTAACGAAAAAAGTTGTAAACTGAATTGATAATAGCTAAGCTACTTCTTAATTGGTTTTGCTTTGTAATTTCAAATTCGTAAATGATGTCTGCTTTTGGCATCTTGAGATGCGGTTTTGCTTGACGCATTACTAAAATTATCCTTTGGAGGAAGTTCATGAAATTAAATAAAATTGCTTTGGCATTGTTTGCCATTACAGCGGCTCCACTAGCAGCAAACGCTGGTGTTACTATTAGCCCATTGTTACTTGGTTATCATTACAGTGAAGGCGCTGATGATGAGCAAGTCGAAATTATGGGTGACGGTAACGGAAATGGTTTTTATAAGGAAAACGGTCTTTATACTGGTGCAGCACTAGGTATCGAGCTAACTCCTTCTACTCAATTTCAAGTAGAATATGGTGTATCTAATACTGATGGTGTTGGTGTAAATAGAAATACTGGAAATGATGTTCCTGGTTCATTTGACGCTGAACAAGAAATGATTTCTGGTAACTTCTTGATCGGCTTTGAAGAATTCAGTGGTTATACTGACAATGCGTTCAAACCATATGCCTTGATTGGTGCTGGTCGTTCTAAGATTGAAGTTGAAGATGCTTCAGGTGATTTCGTTACTGGTTCAAAAGATACTATTGGTAACCTAGGCCTAGGTGCTATGTATCGTATCAATGACGCACTAAGCCTACGTGGTGAAGCTCGTGCGATTCATAACTTTGATAACAACTGGTGGGAAGGCATGGCTTTGGCTGGCCTAGAAGTTGTATTAGGTGGCCACTTAGCACCTACTGTTGCTGTACCGCCAATGCAAGAACCATTAGTTGATACAGCTCCAGTAGTGGTAGTTGAGTCTGATCTTGATTCTGACGGTGATGGCGTACCTGATAGCATCGATGCATGCCCAGGCACTCCAATGAACGTAGTAGTTGATGAGCGTGGTTGCCCAGTACCAGTAGATATTACTGATGAGCTAAAAATGGAGCTACGTGTATTCTTTGATAACGACAAATCAACTATCAAAAACCAATACAAACCTGAAATCGCTAAAGTAGCAGAGAAGATGCGTGAGTATCCTAACTCTACCGCTCGCGTTGAAGGTCACGCTTCTAAAACAGGTCCTTCAGCACGTTATAACCAACGTCTATCTGAAGCCCGTGCAGTTGCAGTTAAATCTATGTTGACTAACGAATTTGGTATCGAGCCAAACCGTCTATCAACAGTTGGCTATGGTTATGACCAACCAATCGCTGATAACAACACTGAAGAAGGTCGCGCTATGAACCGTCGTGTATATGCCATCATCACTGGTGACAAAACCATGACTGTTGAACAAACTAAAGATATGGTTGTTCAGTAAATAGTTGCTACTAATTATGTGTCAACTTAATTAGTTACAAAAAAAGTCATCCATTGGGTGGCTTTTTTTTATTTATGTAGTAAGAAAAGTAAGTTATTGCATAAATTGATGGCGCAATAATGTTATACTAGCGACCCAAACACTTTGTAAATTGACAAAGTGTACATTAGCATAGCTATCTGTACGATGGATTTATCAGCATAGGTATTTGATTTCGTTAATATTAAATTGCTGTACGTATTGTGCAATTATTTAATCCTAAGCCAATCATGTCTATCTGGTTGATGTTAACAGTTTATCCAGCGGTGCTTACTGCTACTGCATTTTTTTAAGACAAAACGAGCATTTTATATGGCGAACGATATCAAACACCTGCGTAACATTGCAATTATTGCCCACGTTGACCACGGTAAAACCACTTTGGTTGACAAGCTATTACATCAATCTGGTACTTTTGGCGATCGTGCAAACATTGCGGAACGCGCAATGGATTCAGGTGATATTGAGCAAGAACGTGGCATTACTATTTTAGCGAAAAATACGGCCATCCGCTGGACAGATGACACTGATGGTACTGAATACCGCATTAATATTGTCGACACCCCAGGTCACGCCGACTTTGGTGGCGAAGTTGAACGCGTTATGTCAATGGTTGACTGCGTATTATTGGTTGTTGACGGTGTTGATGGCCCAATGCCGCAAACCCGTTTCGTGACTCAAAAAGCATTTGAGCAAGGCCTAAAGCCGATTGTGGTTATCAATAAAATTGACCGTCCTGGTTCACGTCCTGATTGGGTAATGGATCAAATCTTTGATCTGTTTGACAATCTAGGCGCCACTGATGAGCAGTTGGATTTCCCAGTGGTTTATGCGTCAGCTTTAAACGGTATTGCCGGCTTAGAAGCCGACAACTTAGCGGATAACATGACACCCCTGTTCAAAACTATTGTTGATGTGGTACAGCCACCGCAAGTCGATGCAGATGCACCTTTCCGCATGCAAATCTCTAGTCTTGACTATAACAGCTTCGTTGGTGTTATCGGTATTGGCCGTATTCAGCGCGGTAAAGTTAAAACCAATACGCCTGTGACTGTGATTGATAAAAATGGTAAAACGCGTAATGGTCGTATCCTAAAAATTATGGGTTATCATGGCCTTGAGCGTATTGAAGTAGACGATGCGCAAGCGGGCGATATCGTTTGTATTACCGGTATTGATGCGCTAAATATATCAGACACTATTTGTGACCCTAACCACGTTGAAGCATTGCCAGCCTTGACTGTCGATGAACCAACGGTATCAATGAACTTTCAAGTAAACAATTCGCCATTCGCCGGTCGTGAAGGTAAATTTGTGACGTCACGTAATATTCGTGAGCGTCTTGAGCGTGAATTGATTCACAACGTGGCACTACGTGTAGAAGATACCGAGTCTCCAGATAAATTTAAAGTATCAGGTCGTGGTGAGCTGCATTTATCAGTATTGATCGAAAACATGCGCCGCGAAGGTTTTGAGCTTGGTGTATCAGGTCCAGAAGTTATCGTTAAAGAAGTAGATGGCAAGCTACAAGAGCCGTATGAAAACGTTGTTTTTGATATTGAAGACGCGCATCAAGGTCCAATTATGGAACAAGTCGGCTTGCGTAAAGGCGAGATGACCAATATGGAGCTTGATGGTAAAGGTCGTATGCGTATTGAAGCAACGATGCCTGCACGTGGTTTGATTGGTTTCCGTTCAGAGTTTTTAACCTTGACCTCGGGCACTGGTATCATGACTTCAAGCTTCTCACATTACGGTCCACAAAAGATTGGTGATGTTGGTGGTCGCTCAAACGGTGTATTGGTTTCTATGGCCAATGGTGTTTGCCTAGGTTTCGCCCTATTTAACCTACAAAAACGTGGTAAATTATTTGCTGAGCCACAGCTTGAAGTTTATGAAGGTATGATTGTTGGTCTAAACTCTCGTAATGATGATATGGTTGTTAATCCAACGACTGCTAAACAGTTAACCAACGTCCGTGCCAGTGGTACTGATGAAGCGTTGACGCTAACGCCAGCGGTTAAGTTTACCCTTGAGCAAGCGCTTGAATTCATTCAAGATGATGAGTTAGTAGAAGTAACGCCAAAAGCCATACGTCTGCGTAAGCGTTATTTGACTGAAAATGAACGTAAGCGTCATGGTCGCAAGAAAAACGCTTAATATCGATACGTAAATTACTTGGTAATTTATATTTTCAATATTAAAAAAGTACTCAAAGCTAATGGTTCATGATTAGCTTTGACATCGAAAATTAGCAATACAAGGTGAGCAAAGTAAAGTTCACTTTATATTGCTTTTTTTTGTGCTTGGTTTTCATATATAATAAAAATGATCTAATCAATAAGTGTTATTTATTTAGACAGGTTTAAAAAATCAATATCGGAAAATTCGATTCATTATCTATATAATAATCAATTAAACTTTCAAGGAGTGACATCATGAGTATGGTATCTGAGTTTAAGGAATTTGCTTTAAAAGGTAACGTAATGGACCTAGCGGTCGGTGTCATCATTGGTGGCGCTTTTGCGACCATCACGACTTCTTTAGTTGAAGATATTATTATGCCTATCGTTGCTTTTATTGCGGGCGGCGAAATTAATTTCAAAAACATGTTTTTTATATTAGGTGATGCGCCTGAAGGCGTTGCAATGACTTATGATGCACTTAAGGCAGCAGGTGTACCAGTGTTGGCTTATGGTAGCTTTATCACAGTGTTGATTAACTTCCTAATTTTGGCGTTTATCATCTTTATGATGGTAAAAATGGTTAATAGATTACGCCGTGCAGATGAAGTAGAAGAAGCGGTTGTAGAGCCGTCAGAAGAGGTGCGATTACTGCGTGAGATTAGCGCTAAACTGAGTAATACTCACCTTACAAAATAAAATCATATAATTCGCTCACCAGAATCAAAATAGGCTAACGATAAGTTAACCTATTTTATTAGCAATTGAAAAGCTCGAATCTTATCAATTATGGTGTCACTACCACATAGTCATTGGTATTAATCAGAATTTCTGAAGGACCATCGACTACAATGCGGACGACATTATTGTCAACGACTTGCGACTTATAATAGTTGTCTTCGGCAACTGTACAGCCTAGGCAGCGTCCCATGGCATTTCAAGGTTCAACGAATAATTTCTGCTGTGCTTGGTCGGCGTTACCGCCGATAAGCGAGAAGGGTAGGCTAACAAGATAAGCGGCGGTGCCTGCCACAGCGGTCACCAGCTGTAATGGTTTACCGACAATAGTATCAACTGCCATGGTATCATAAGAGGGGCCAAAATCCGTTTCATCGATTTCTATTGCTGCTAGAGCGGGCTGCATGCTAGCAAAAATCAAGCTTATGCTTGCCATCATGGTAAGTAGTTTATATTTAGCTGTGCGTTTCATTTTAGCTGGAGCGCTCATAATGATATCCTAAAACTCATAAGAAGTATGATTCATAGCTGCTGCTATTTCCATATAGGAATAATGCGACAACGATAGATATTAATAAGTATTCTTAATATCTTGCTTATATAAATACCTTGCACTATAAAAGAGAGTATCAGCCCTATTAAAGCAAGATGTAAGTTAATAAGCAACAAAAATGCGCAGAATATCTTTATCTGCAAAAAATATTTCGAGTATATAGCTTCAGAACTGTACAGACTTTTTAAATCTTTATTTTGGAGCTATTTAGAAAATGCATCATTTGGTAGGCTGACAGTTAGGGCAGAAGACACTGGCACGCCCATTTAACTTAATATTTTCTAATAGCGTATCACAATTTGGACAGGTTTCGCCTTGTCTACCATAAACATTTAAGGTTTGCTGGAAGTAGCCGGTTTGACCGCTGGCAACGGTAAAATCGCGTAATGTGGAACCACCTAGCGTGATGGCCTTTTTTAAAATGGCTTTGATATGCTCAACCAAGATAACTATTTGCTCATGAGAAACTTCATTAGCTGGTGTTGCCGGATGAATACCTGATAAATAAAGGCTTTCAGTTGCATAAATATTACCAACGCCAACAACCACTTGCTGCTCCATAATTACTGATTTAATCGCGCGCTTGATAGGCTGCTTGTTATTGGTTTTGTTAGCTATGTTGTTATCCGAGGTTTGATTTGGATTGTCCGAGCGCTGTATTAAATGATATAAATAATCAGCGGTAAAGTCTGCTGATAATGGCTCCGGACCCAAATGACCTAAAAGCTTAGGACCGTAATCTTTAAACCATAGTACTGAACCAAATCGCCTCGGATCATAATAATGTAGCTGTGTTTGGCTATTATCAGCGCCGCTAAATGTCACTACTAAATGGTCATGTTTACGCTTATCGGTGCCATAGCTATGTTGCTGTAAGCTACCCGACATACCAAGGTGAATCAAAAGTTGACGCGGTGCTAAGCTATTTGGCTGAATAGAAGCGTTGGTATTAACAGAAGTGAGCGGTATAAAATTTAGGATTAAATACTTCGCTCGGCGCTCGACACTGTCCAAAGTATAATCAACCAGTTGGTTTAAATCATCGGGCATCGACCAGCGTAATTTTGGTTGAAAAACTTTGACATCGACCACTTGTTGACCTAATAAAGGTGTCAGGCTGGTTTTGGTAGTTTCTACTTCCGGCAACTCAGGCATAGTATTTCTTATCAGACTCTATTATATATAAAGGTTATCTACAAAAATTTTAAAGTTTAAGCTATCAAACAACAGCACGGCGAGCATGCAAGATACCATGTTGTTGCTCGAGCTTGGCCAGTAACTTAGACAAATGTGCCAGCCCTGAAACTTCAACATGAAACTTTAAAAAGGCGATATTGTCATCGTTACTGAGCGTTTCAACCTGACGAATATTGACGTTTTCTTTATCAATAATTTGGGTCAAATCACGCAATAACCCGCGCCTGTCATAGGCTTCGACATGGATATCTACCGGCTGATAACGACCAGCTTTAACTGTCCAAGCGGCTTCAATTTCGCGCTCAGGATCCCGTTCAATTAAGCGTAGGTATTCAGGGCAACCGCGGTTATGCACGCTGACGCCGCGCGATAAGGTAATGTAGCCTGCGATAGGTTCACCGTGGACAGGATGGCAGCAGCCCGCTAAATTAATCTCGATATTATCCAAACCATCGATACGAATTTTATAAGCGTCAAGTTTCCCCGCATTTCTTGTATCAATACTTGGGGTGAAATCTTCCTCAGGTTTTTCAGGCTCTAAATCTAACTGGCGAGAAATGTGACTGGTCAACTGATTAAGACTGATATCACCCGTGACCAAACCAACCACGATATCATCGGTATTATTGACGTTAAAATGCTGGATATAATCGTTTAAATCAATACTGTTTGGGTGCACCGATAAGCGCTCAAGCTCTTTACTGAGCATTTGGCGACCTATCTCGATATTTTTATCGCGGTCTTGCTTATTGAACCATTGACGCAGTTTTGAGCGCGCGCGGTTGGTATGGATATAACCGAGCGAGGCGACTAGCCAATCGCGATTGGGTTCGCGCGAGGCTTTGGTGATAATCTCAACTTGTTCGCCCGTTTTTAACTGGTAAGTCAGCGGCACATAGCGCTGATTGACGCGCGCCGCTTGCGCCCGATTACCGACTTGTGTATGTACATAATAAGCGAAGTCCAGTACCGTTGCGCCTTTTGGTAGTTCTGTAATATCGCCATCACGACTAAAGATATAAATACGCTCGAGCTCATCAAAATCAACCAACTGCTCATCATCGTCGAACTCGATTTCTTCTAATTCTTCGCCAGTCAGTAATGCTGAGCGCGGCTGATTACGCGTTTCGTTATTAATCGATAAGAGCTGACGTAATGAGCTGATTCTTTGGTTAAGGTAATTGTCCTTTTTATTTTTTAGCCCTTCTTTATAATTAACATGCGCACACATGCCAAGCTCGGCTTCAAAGTGCATTTCTTGAGTGCGAATTTGCACTTCTAGCGATTTATTTTCGGCAATAACGGCGGTATGAAGCGAGCGATAACCATTTGATTTTGGATTGGTAATATAATCGTCAAATTGCTCAGGGATATAGCGCCATAAACCGTGTACCAAGCCCAAAACGTGATAGCAATCTGAAGGATTATTGACCAAGACCCGTAGGGCGCGAATGTCATATAGCTGATCAAAGGATAAACCTTTGAGCTTCATTTTTCGGTAAATAGAATAAATATGCTTGACGCGGCCTGAAACTTCGCCTTCGATACCCGCTTCTGCCAACGCTTCATTGAGCTTATCTTGCACACGCTGAATATAAGACTCACGTTCGCTGCGTTTTTCTGATAACAGTTTGGCAATCTCTTTATAACGCTCAGGCGCCAGATAGCGAAAGGCTAAGTCTTCAAGCTCCCATTTTAATTGGGCAATGCCCAGTCTGTGAGCCAATGGCGCATAAATGGTCATAACCTCACGCGCGACCCGATATTGTCGTTCTTCACCAGAAAAAGTCAGTTCGCGCATGGCAAAGGTACGCTCAGCCAGTTTAATCAGCACCACGCGGACATCGTTGGTCACAGAGATGAGCATACTATAAATGTTGGAGAGCTGATCACGCTGATTATTAACGAAATGGTCTTCTAAGCGTTTATTGCTTTCGATTATTTCTGACAGTTTTCCCATCGCCAAGGTATCTTTAACCAAGGTTGAGATATCGGCGCCGAATTTTTTTTCAATTTCCGCGAGGCTAATAATCGATTTGCGGGCGCTACGATAGAGCATCGCGGCGACAAGCGCATTTTCATCTTGATAAAGGTAAGTCAAGATATCGGTCATGGCAATACCGGTGACGTAAGCGCCTGAACGCTCAGATTCACTGGTATTCATATGACTGCGGATAAATTCGCAAGCGCTAGCAAGATTGGGCACAGACTCTTGCCCGATACGCTTGGCAACATTATCCAGCCAAGTAGGGACGTCGATATTTATCTGATCTAAATCAATGGCTTCTAGTTCTTGTGCCGAAAGCGCATTGGCATCATCCAGCAGTTGATTGTCTAAATACTCATCTTCGAGGTTGGGGTCATGGCTGTGATAAGCATACTGCGCGGAGCGATCAAAGGTGGTATGCAGTTTATGAGTGGACAGCTGATATTTGATATCGTGTGGAATTTGGGCATAGCTATTGGCAGACTGATGAGAGCGTTGGCTCGCGACCAGTTGTGCGGCCAATGTTGCGCTATCGGCTTGCGTGGTTTGTCCATCTACCAGCGGTAGCCCTTCACGAATTTTTACCATAGCCCACTCCTCTTAGCTATTCTAAATTGATTAAAAGCCCATTTACCAACCACACTTTTAGGTTTCCATAGGTAAAGTGTCAGCTATAAATCAATTCAGCCGCTAAAAAATCCATTTCTAGCAGCTATAAAATGACAGACATAAATAATATATAAAGCGCTGAGTAAGGATAAAGGATACTCACGATATCTTGTTGAAGAAAGCCTAAATACATTGGCTGTTATTATCTCATTTCACAATGACAAATCAAGCAAGGCTCTGTAATGATAATGTCGCTTTCGATAACATAACGCCTGTTTAACCCTGGCATTTAAGCCACTTTATCTAAAGTAATAGGGTCAAAAAGGTTGTGCTTATTTATACCTGTCATACGTTGTTTTCATACTATAGCGTAGCGTGTGTTAAAACACGCTGCGCTACAATATGTTTTTTTAAACTTCTTATTTTAAAATATCAGCACTACTAAAGCTGACGCTAAACTGCAACTTTCTCAAAGCGTGCGATTGATTCGACGTGACCGGTATGACAGAACATATCCATCACGCCTGCATGCGTCAAACGATAACCTTGCTCTAACAAAGCTTTGGTATCGCGGGCGAGTGTAGCAGGGTTACAAGAGACATAGACAATACGCTCGGCATTAAACTTCGGCAGATACTGCATAATCTCCCACGCGCCCGAACGCGGTGGGTCAATGAGTAGCGCGTCAAAGCCTTGATTGGCCCAAGGTTTATCGGTGCAATCTTGCGTTAAATCTTGGCTATAAAACTCCGTATTAGTAATGCCATTGCGGCGTGCATTATCGGCCGCGCGGGCAGTCATGGCTTCACTGCCTTCGACGCCGACCACCGCCCCAGTTTCGCCGACCAAACGCGCGAGTGGTAAGCTAAAGTTACCCAAACCACTGAATAAATCGAGCACCCGCTCACCCGCTTTTAAGTCTAACAAATCACAAGCAAGCTTGGTCATTTGACGATTGACCGATAAATTAACTTGAGTAAAGTCGGTTGGGATAAATTCAAAGGTCAAATCATACTCAGGCAATTGATAATATAAGCGCCCAAACTGCTCAGTCATATCTTCATGCTCAGCTAAGGCAATACGCTGAATGCTATCGGCGCCTTTTGATTGTAAATAGAGCTGCCAATTACGCGCTGCGAAGAAGGTTTTTAATTTTTCAATATCCGCATCTGACAAGGGTGACAAGTTACGTACAATCAGTGCAACCGGCTGATTACCATCAGGTAGCTCTGGCAGCGTTTCACCCATGGCTAATTCAAGCTGAGCAATCTTGTCACGACTCTCAAGCGTGCTGATAAGCGCTTTTAGATTCTCAATTTCAAAGCCAATACGTGGGTCTAAGATATGACACTCATTTAATTCCGCTAAGAAGTTACTTGAGCGCTCACGGAAACCCACCAAGGCGGTTTCTTTTTTGGCGACATAACGCACGCCGAGCCGCGCTTTGGTACGGTAACCTAAGCGATCGCCAACCACGGGCGCGAGCCAATGCTCTGGTTCAACATTGGCTTGATGCATAAGCAATTCAGCGAGTACCGATTGCTTAAAGTTGATTTGACCATCAGGCTGCCAATGTTGCAAGTTACAGCCACCGCAAACACCGAAATGCGGGCAGGGCGCTACAGCACGCTCAGGGTTTGGATTGGCAGTAATGCTCACCGCATCGCCTTCTTCAAAACTGCTACGGCTATTGGTGATTTTGACTAAGGCGCTTTCACCCGGTAATGCAAAGCTGACAAAAATCTTTTTGCCGTGTTTGTCTTCGATATGACCGTCGGCTTCACCGAAACCATTGCCATAAATAGCAACGCCGCGACCGTCATGCGATAAGCCATCTATTTTAAAGGGTAATGGCTCAGCATCTTTTAAACGGCGACGGGTTTTTGATGAGGGCTTAGATTTTTTCTTACTTGGCGGCATAGTAATGGTCTGAGTCTCGTCTGGCGGTTGGTTGGCGTTTAGAGTGGTAGAATCTTTTGGGTCGGTGGGCTGCATAAACCTGCCTTAATAATAAATAATAAGCAATAAAGGGTAAATAACTAAAAATAAGGGCGAGACATTAGCTGTTAAAACAAAACGTCATCTTTATAAAGACGCTTTTATGAAAACGCTCGTTAGATAAAAATTTCTGCTATGGCGCAGGCGCAGAGGACCAATCAGCAATAAACTCATGATGGCGAGGACTGCCATCTGCTTGGGTATAACTTGCTAAATAATCACGGCTTTGCTGCTGCCACGCCTCAAAATCTGGTGAGGACAATTGCCCTGTCAATCGCAGCCAGCGCAAATAAATCAGCCAAGTATTCATCACATCAGATTCGCAATATATTGACAACGTTTGCCAATCATCATTGCTGACCAACTCGCCAACCATACTGCCATCGACATCGGTTTTACCTGGCAAGCCATAAAGACTGGCGACGATATCCATGGCTTCGCGGCGGCTGGCACCGTATTGGCTAAATCTGTCCATCAAATCAAGATGACGACTGTGGAAGCGATTAACGTAATTATCAAAGCGCATGTTTTTGATACGCTCGCCTTCTTCAAATAACCACGGCGCCGATAAGTCATACTGCATGGCGCGATAAATAAGCACCGGAATATCAAAGCCTGAGCCGTTCCAGCTAATCAATTGTGGCAGCTTTTCAAGGTCACTGAACGCGCGAAAAAATTTGCTTAAAATGTCTTTTTCGCTAAACTTATCGGCGGTCAAAGAAAACAGGGAAAATTTGCCGTCTTTAATATAGAGCGCAGAGATACAGACAATACGCTGCAAGGGCAAACGCATAAAATCGTGACTTGCTTCTTGGACACGCAGCGCTGTCAATGCGCTTAAAGCATCGGCATCGTTTAGCTCAGCCAACTGCGGATAGATACGGCGGGCAGCCTCGGTATCGGCAACCGTTTCAATATCAAAGACCAAGATAGGTTTGGACGAAAGGGCGTTTGACATACATAATCCTGCCTATTTATAAGCTTATGGGGTGGCGTTATCCGTGCTATCGTTAGCGTCATTCACATTATATAGGCCCGTCGATAAATAACGATCACCGCGGTCGCAAACGATAAAAGCAATCACGGCATCAGGATTTGCTTTTGCGACTTCGGTAGCGGCCCATGCCGCTGCGCCTGATGACACACCAGCAAAAATACCTTCAGTTTTCGCCAATTTACGCATATAAACTTCGGCGACCCGCTGATCAACATCCATGATGTCATCAACCAAATCTGCTTCAAAAATACCAGGCATATAAGCGGCAGGCCAGCGGCGGATGCCAGCGATAGATGCTTCTTCGTCAGGTTGTAGACCGATGACTTTAATGTCAGGGTTTTGCTCTTTAAGATATTGCGCAACGCCAGTGATAGTACCTGTGGTGCCCATCGAGCTGATAAAATGGGTGATTTTACCGTCCGTTTGCGCCCACAGCTCAGGGCCGGTGGTCAAATAGTGCGCTTGTTTATTATCAGGATTGTTAAACTGATCGAGTACAATACCTTTACCATCGGCTTGCATTTGCAGCGCCATATCACGCGAAGCTTCTATGCCTTCGTCCACCTCGATAAGCGTCGCACCATAAGCGGCCATCGCATCTTTACGCTCTTGGGTCGAGTTGGTTGGCATAAATAGGGTGATTGGATAGCCACGCATCGCCGCCACCATCGCCAAAGCAATGCCCGTATTGCCGCTGGTCGCTTCAATGAGCATATCGCCAGGTTTAATATCACCGCGCTGCTCAGCTTGATAAATCATATTAAAGGCCGGACGGTCTTTTACCGAGCCAGCAGGATTATTGCCTTCGAGTTTGGCGAGCAATACCGCGCCATTGGCAATCTGCTCTTGCTCAGGCAGGCGATTCAATTTGACCAAAGGCGTCTTACCCACGCAATCGGCAAGGTCAGTGATTTGCGTAATAAAATTGGCGTTTGACTGGGCCGTAGCGGACATAAGGTATCCTTATCGATTATTAGTTTTTTAATAGGCGCTGTTTAAATAGCAGGTCAGTACTTGATGACCGTCAGGGATTGATTGTGGTCAATAAAAAGTTGCGTCATTATATCATTTTGTTTTCGCCTGCGCTTAATGCATAAATTTTTATTGAGGATAAGCAGTGTACTTATCTGCATAAACAAATAGGCATAAACAAAATACGAAAAGCTGACCCTTTAGTAATCGCCTTTGAGCAATGAAAGTGCATGAGTAAGTGAAGCGAGAAAAGTTTGCCAAGGAATGGTTAACCGCCTTCGTTAGAATCCTGCTAAGATAATCGCAAGTCATTCTTGATGGCTCATCTTTAATGCTTAATCAATAATGAATACATGAGCGCACCGTACAGTGTTTATCAATAATAGTATTCACCAGTAATAATATTTAGCGCCAAAATCAGTGGAGAATAAACCCAGCATGGCTTACAAAAAACGTTTTGATACCAGTAGCGCTTATGGTCAGCTGATTATATTGGTGTTTTTGCCAATTTGTTTATTGGCAGCGGTCGGTGGCATTTTGGTGTTTTATGAAACCATGCGTGCCAGTAATTCAGAGCAAGAAGCGTTAGCAGAGGCGGTACTGATTCGTTATACGCCAACGATTGCGGAGTTGGTTCCTGAGTTATTAGAGCAAGAACAGGTAGACAATGGCGATGATAAAAATAAGGCAGCGGACAACCCGCAAGCGGCGTTAGCGGCCTTAGAAGGTATTCAAGATAGGCTCGGGCGTATGCAGTCCGAGCAGCATGTCCAGCGTATTGCAATTATCAATCAAAATAATGAGGTGCTGGCAAGCGTCGGTTATGGCACTGAGGAAGCTTGGCCTCAGATAGAATCTTCACAGCGCTTTTTATCGCAACAAACAACGCCCATTGGTACCGCTTATGGCAGTAGCTTGGGAGAGTTTGACGGGCAGCAATTGTGGCTCATGATTGATATGGATAATGAGCCGCTTTATATCGCCCGTTATCGTATCGCCATGGCGCTCGCGATTACGGGTTTATTTACGATTTTAATTTTGTTATTGAGCTTAAATATTTATTCAAAACGTTGGATTGCACCGATTTACGAGCTGCGTTTGCAATTACAACGTACCCATGTCGACAATCTTTATCAGCCTATTCCGGTCGAATCAAATGGCGAGCTGAATTTATTGCAGCAAGATCTGGTCAGGACCTTACGCCGCCTACATGCCAGCTTCCAAGATTTAAAAGATCATGCCGAGCAGACCGAAGATGATTTGCGTTTGGCATTTGATGAGATGGAAATGCAAAATATCTCCATCCGTAATGCGCGTGATGCGGCGATTTCAACCAGCCAAGCAAAATCGGCGTTTTTGGCCAATATCAGCCATGAATTGCGTACACCATTAAACAGTATCGATGGTTTTATTAATTTGCTGGCGCGTCACGGTGAGCTCAATCCTGAACAAGATTTGTACGTGCAAACCATCCGTAAATCGTCGGCGCATCTATTAGCGCTAGTGAACGACGTCTTGGATTTTTCTAAGATTGAAGCGGGTAAATTGGTCCTTGATTGTCATGAGTTTGACCTTTACGACACCATTTATGATGTGGTCGATATGCTATCGCCGGTTGCTGCCGAAAAAGGTCTGCGCATGGCGGTATTGTTTTATAACGACGTGCCGATGCGCATCAATGGCGATGCGTTGCGCCTTAAACAAGTACTGACCAATATCGTCGGTAATGCGATTAAATTTACCGATAGTGGCGATGTGGTTGTACGCGTGAGCTTGGATGATCATCGCGACAATTATTTGATGATTAGCGTGCAAGATAGCGGTAAAGGGATTTCATTATCTGACCAAAAAATGCTCTTCCAAAGCTTTAGCCAAGGCGATCCGTCGATTACGCGGCAATACGGCGGCACCGGTTTGGGTCTGGTCATCTCCAAGCAATTGACGCGGCTGATGGGCGGCGACATTGGCTTTTATGACAATGTGCAAGAAAACATCTCTAATCAAGGAGCGACGTTTTGGTTTCGAATGCCAGCCCATGTCGATGTCTTGGAAGCGGCAACTGGGCAAACGATTGAGTTGCCCGTGCTCGCGCCACTTGCCAGCGATACGGACGAGTTTAATGTGCTGGTTTGGATCAATCATACTGCCTCGATACAGGTGCTCAAAGCCAGCCTGCAACATTTACCGATTACCCTGACTCAAGCAAACTCTTTACCAGGCGTACTTGAGTCGCTCAAAGAGCGCGGTAATTATTGGGATTGGGTCATCGTAGATGACGATACCCAAGACGATATGATGGCGCTACTCAAACAAATTCGTCTGCATTATCAAGGAAAGCTGGCGGTATTTGGCTATCAAGTTGCCGCCGATCAAGCACTGCTCAATCGTTATCATGCCAATATTTTGTATGAGCCTTTAGATAAAAGACAGCTCTATGCGATGCTTGATACGCAGAAACGCAGCGCTCCGAGTGGCGTTCAAGAGCCGCGCTGGAAGGGCGTAACCGTCTTGGCTGTCGACGACCATCTGCCAAACTTGTTGGTGCTTGATGCGCTGCTAAGTGAACTTGGCATCCATGTCATTACCGCCAGCAGCGGTTTTGATGCGATAGAAATCATCAGTAAACAGCAAACCAAACATATTAAAAATGCTAAAACTAATAGCCAAAGTCTGTCGAAAAAGACCCAAATCTCTAAAGCCGAAGCGCGTGATGATGCTAGTAAATCGGCGGTTAATCCATTACATCTTGACGATACTACGACAGATGATAAAGGTAGTACGGCGCACAAAAACAGTATCGATTTGATATTTATGGATATTCAAATGCCGCGTATGTCAGGGCATGAAGCGGCGCGGCAAATCCGTAATATCGAAACCCCTGATCATCACATTCCGATTATCGCCTTAACGGCTCATGGCTTAGCCGATGAGCGCGATAAGCTAATTGCGAGCGGCATCAATGATTATGTCGGCAAACCTATTAGCCAGCCACAGTTGCTACAAGTGCTGCAAAAATGGCTTGGTCGTACCGATTCAGTGCCGCCATTAACCACTATTCATAGTGATAACTTGCATAGCTCTGACTTGCACGCTGACTTACAAAGTGGGGCAAATCAAAACGCCTTGACGTCTTACGTAGATGGGACAACCCCAACTTATCCTTTGCTCAAAGATAACGAGGATAATCATATCGCCAATACAAGTTCTGATAATAAAGTGAAGAGTCCGGCAAAAATTACCCGTCCTTTATCACTGAAGAAAATCCGCGATAACTATTTGCGTGACAGTCAGCCGCGTGAAGATTATAGACGCGAGACACCGCGCGAAACCCAACCACGTTACGAGAAACCACGCTATGAAAAGCCACACTATGAGAATCTGCATTATCAAGGGCAGGGGCAAGCACCCTTATCTTATCTGCCTTATCAAATGTCAGAGCGTGCTAAAGATGAACAAGCAGTAAATACCGCACATGGGCAAAATAATACGGACATGGGCGCAAATATCCTTGATACCTCGGAGATTTTAAATTGGCAAGATGCGTTGACGCGCTCAGCCAATAAACCCGATTTAGCGGCCAAGCTCATCATTATGATGTTTGATACCATCAATGATGAAAAGCAAGCATTGATGCAGGCATGGGACACTCGTAACCGCAGCGCGCTGGCGCAAATTGCCCATCGTATCTTGGGTGGCAGTCGCTATACCGGTGTGCCGCAACTACGTCAGGCCAGCCAAGACCTAGAGGATAAGTGCTTATTGAATATTCAACATACCACGCCGGCTCAGTTTGCGATGCTCGAGCCTTATTATGAAGCGTTATTGACGGCGTTAAACAATCTACAAACCCTCGATTTATCGGCGTATCCGCAGCTTAATTATCATCGTCTAAGTGAAAATGATATGACGTGGAAAATGATTTAAAGCGGATAATTATCAAACCGCTGAGGATAAACGATACCCTAGTAGTCAGTTATTGATAAGGAAGGGCGAGTTCAAGGCTGTTAATATTAAACGGATTAACAAACTCTCTAAGTGTTTTATTTATTATTAAGGATGATTATGCACGCTATTGCCACTTACCAGTATGAGACATTACAAGTCAGCGCGACCGACAATATAATAACGGTGACCATTAATCGACCGGAAAAAAAGAACGCCATGAGCTTTAAAGTGGTGCAAGAGTTAATTGCGGTCGCAGGGCGTATCAGTAAAGATAAAGCGGTACGCGCAGTGATTCTTAATGGCGCAGAAGGCACGTTTTGTGCTGGTATCGATTTGGGCGATTTAAACCATCCTAAAAACCAAGCGTTTGCGCTATGGGAGCTGGTTAAACCTTGGCAAAGTCTCTTTCAACGCGTCTGCTTGGTTTGGCGTGATGTGCCTGTGCCAGTGATTGCGGTTTTAGAAGGTTACTGTATTGGCGCGGGCTTACAACTGGCGCTGGCTTGTGATGTGCGTATTAGCCATCCTGAGTGTAAATTGTCTATTATGGAAGCTAAGTGGGGGCTCGTACCTGACATGGGCTTAACGCAATCAGGGTTTGGCGTCGTACGCGCTGATGTCTTAAAGGAGCTGGCAATGACCGCGCGTACAGTCAATGCCGAGGAAGGCCAAGTGCTTGGCTTGGTCAGCCATTGTAGTGAAACGCCACTTGAGCAGGCGCAAAAGCTTGCCGCCGAGTTTGCTGAGCGCTCACCCGATGCGGTGCTGGCAAGTAAGCGCGTTATCAATGCCATGTTCGAGCAGCCAGCTACGACGCTATATAAAGAAAAATTTTGGCAACTAAAAATGATGTTTGGACGCAACCGTAAACTGGCGCTTAGAAAAGCCAAGCAAGCCAGTACCGCTTTTGGCAAACGTCAATTCCGTTAAAAAATCAGCCATATTTGGCCACTGTATTTGAGTGAGATAGGTTTATTTTATTCACATCAAGCATCTATTGAATTACAAGCAGATAGTGCAATATAGCACTATCTGTTTTTTTATCTGTTTACGTTGCTGTGTTTGCGTTGCAGCTTGTTTATAGACGGTATTTTTAAAAGGCTTGTTTTGCAATAAAAGTCGATTAAAATTACTCAACAAACCACGTATCAATAATAAAATAATCCTTTCTTTATCATATGGTCTCATTATGTCTGCTCCAAAACCCTCCCTGCCCAATAAACCCAATGCTGCTGACCGAGTGCGCTCTGCTGATTTGCCCGTTGCATGGATTATGATGCTTGGGCTTATCGTGGCAGTAGGGCCATTATCGATTGATATGTATCTGCCAGCATTGCCGTCGATGGCAGAGGATTTTGGCGTATCGACCGCCTTTATGGCCAACTCTGTGCCAGCCTATTTTCTTGGTTTGGTATTTGGTCAGCTGTTTTATGGCCCCTTTAGTGATCGTGTAGGTCGCGTCAAACCTTTATATATGGGCATGATTTTATATGTGATTGCCTCGATTGTCTGTGCGACGACCGATAATGAATACGTATTGTTTGTCGGTCGAACCTTTCAGGCGCTCGGCGCATGCGTGGGAGCGGTTGTGACGCGGGCGGCAATACGTGATCGCCTGACAGCCAAACAAACCGCCAAAGCTTTTTCTATTATGATATTGGTCATGGGCTTAGCGCCGATATTAGCGCCATCGCTTGGTGCTTTATTTTTAAAGTTCTTTAGTTGGCATTCTATTTTTTGGTTTTTGGCGGCTTTTGGGGCGTTGAATTTATTACTGACCAAGTTTTTCTTCTTTGAAACCTTGACTGAAGAAAACCGTAACGTCCGTCCTGCCAAAGAAGTGCTCAGTCAATATTGGGATTTATTAAAAGACCCGACCTTTAATTATCCAGCGATAGGTGGCGGCTTATTAATGGGTGCAATGTTTGTCTATATCAGCTCAGCTTCTGAATTAATCATGGATACCTATGGCGTCTCGGCCACTCATTTTGGTTGGTTATTTGGAATGAATGCGGCAGGGTTCGTAGGTTTGACCCAGCTGAATCAATGGCTGACTAATCGTTTTCGTATTTTAAGTATTCTACGATTTGGGGCAATGATGCAGGTCATCTCAGCCGCCGCGCTATTTGTAACCGGTATTGTTTTTGGTACGGATGCATGGTTGCCGCTAGTTTTAGCTTGTATTTTCTTTTGTATTGCGGGCTTGGGCTTGACACAGCCAAACGCCTCGGCGATTGCGCTTGCTTTTCAAAAACGCCGTGCGGGTATGGCCAGTGCTTTACAAGGCTCGTTGATGTTTTCGGTCGGTATTTTTGGTGGTTTATTATTAAACTTATTCCCTCTTAATCCTGTGTTAAAAATCGGTATTGCACTCTTTGTACTCATGAGTTTGGGGGCGTATTTAATTTGGCAGATAGACCGTGATTTGGATTTGGACACTGCGGAGTGATTGAAGGGTAGCGATGCATAATAGCGCTAGCAGTCGCTAAGCGTTATATGGTAAAATACAGCCCAGCTATTTTTATCATTCAGTATTATTCTGAACTTTCAAATCATAGCTCAATTTTTAAACCAACCCATCAAACAATGACACACACATCATGGCGAAAAATTGCTGGGTGTTTGGCGACTTGATTAATTTGCAAAAAAGTTAGTGCTGTTCTAATAAACACCAACCGTTAGCAAATGCGTGTCGCTAGATAGGCAGTTTTTGTGATGTGGAGGCATAACCCAACCAATAGGAATTTCACATGGCTTCAAACAATCCAACCAAAATCGAAATGCGCGACTTATTACAAGCCGGCGCTCACTTTGGTCACCAAACACGTTTTTGGAATCCAAAAATGGGTCCATACATCTTTGGCGCCCGTAACAAGATTCACATCATCAACTTAGAGCACACCGTAAAAGCGTTTAACGAAGCATTGACTTACGTAAACGGCCTAGCTGCTAAGAAAAACAAAGTATTATTCGTCGGTACTAAACGCGCAGCAAGCGGCGTTATCCGCGAGCAAGCACAACGCGCTGGCATGCCATACGTTGACCATCGCTGGTTAGGTGGTATGTTGACTAACTGGAAAACCCTACGTCAGTCAATCAATCGCCTAAAAGAGCTTGAAAAACAATCTGAAGACGGTACTTTTGCTAAGCTGACTAAGCGTGAAGCATTAGAGCGTACTCGTGATATGGAAAAACTTGAGCGTTCATTGGGTGGTATCAAAGACATGGGCGGCCTACCTGACGCTATCTTCGTCGTAGACGTAGACCATGAGGCAATCGCTATCAAAGAAGCTAAAAATCTAGGTATCCCAGTTATCGGTATCGTTGATACCAACTCAAACCCAGATAACGTTGATTACATCATTCCAGCTAACGATGATGCTATCCGTGCTGTGACTTTGTATGTAACTTCTATTGCTGATGCGATTATCGCTGGTAAAGAATATGCGCAAACTCAAGCAGGCGGTAAAGCTGACCAAGCACAAGACGCTGAGCAAGCTCCTGCCACTGAAGCGGCAGCTGACGCGAAAACTGAAGAAGCAGCGACTCCAGCAGAGTAATTGCTAAGCGATAAGGTTTAACTTTGTAAGGATGCCTTGATAGTTTAGCTATTAGCAGCCATATAAGGTTATTAATCGCATAAAGTTTATGGAAATCTATAATAGGCATGATGTAGTTTTACTCGTCATGCCTTATTATTAACGCGCCGAGCATTACTGACTTATTGCACAGAATGTCAGCGCGTTTAGATATCGTGCACTCCCTTACATAACAATACTCACCTACATCATAAAAGGTAACTCTTATGTCAGAAGTAAAAATATCTGCCAAAATGGTAAAAGAATTGCGTGACCGTACTGGTCTTGGCATGATGGAATGTAAAAAAGCGTTAGAAGAAGCAAACGGCGATGTCGAAGTTGCCATTGATAACCTACGTAAATCTGGTCAAGCGAAAGCGGCTAAAAAAGCAGGTAACATCGCAGCTGACGGCGCTATTATCATCGCTCAAGGTGACAACAAAGCATTCTTGCTAGAAGTAAACTGCCAAACTGACTTCGTTGCAAAAGATGAAAACTTCACTGCATTTGCAGAAAAAGTGGCCAATCTTGCCCTAGAAAACAATGTCACTGACGTTGCTGCTATCTCTGAATTGTCTTATAGCGATGAGCAAACCGTTGAAGAAGCGCGTGTATCTTTGGTACAAAAAATCGGTGAAAACATTCAAATTCGCCGCGTTGAAGTCCTAGAAGGCGCAAACATCGCTGCATACCGTCACGGCCTACGTATCGGTGTGGTCGTATCTTATGAAGGCGGCAGTGAAGAAACTGGTAAAAACCTTGCCATGCACATTGCAGCTTTCAACCCAGTTGCAGTAGATGACGAAAGCGTAGATGCTGATGTACTAGCACGCGAAAAAGATATCATCGAAGCCAAAGCGAAAGAATCTGGCAAGCCTGACAATATCGTTGAAAAAATGATCGAAGGCGGCTTGCGAAAATACCTAGACGAAGTAACCTTACTACGTCAACCATACGTTATGGACAATGAGAAAAAAGTTGGTGACGTATTAAAATCTGAAGGCGTAAAAGTCCTTGGTTTTAAACGTTTAGAAGTTGGCGAAGGCATCGAGAAGAAGCAAGAAGACTTTGCTGCTGAAGTTGCTGCCACGCAAGCGGCGAACAAATAAGCTTTACATCATAAAAGCACATCGTATAGATATTAAAAAGCCCGTTATATTGAACTGACCCCCATAAGTTGGACACAACTTA
>NZ_PJBX01000169.1:0-46874 GCF_002836335.1 Psychrobacter sp. Sarcosine-02u-2
CATTATTTTATGAGTTTTTTTAATTGTTAGTCATATAGTCACAGCACTTTTAAACCGCTACGGTGTTGCCCACCCTAGATGTACTCAATGTACTATCTGCGGTCGGTCACCTTGTAGCGATTCTAAAATTCCTTGACTATAGCAATAAATATGCATAGTTTTTGATTATGATTTTTTGAGCATGCAAAGTCTGTAAGCAAAAGGATATCAGCACTATAAATATGTAAGTTTAAAAAAGATAAGTGAGGAAAAGTATTAAATGCAAGGCGATTTAAGAGCAGTGCTTATCCACAATCTTTATAATCGTAAGCGGATATACGAGGGCTGTTGCCATAGTTTTCGTTATGGCATAAAAATTTATCGAAGCGAGTATCACCATTGATGTAGCGATGCATCCAAGCAATACCCGGTTTGCTGAGTAATATCTCATTAAAGCGATAGCTTGGACAAAAGTGGCTGCCGTTTTTTATCTCAAGCTTCATTTTTGGCCCAGCAGCATGATTATAAAACGCACTGCTGTACTTTTTATTAGAGGCAATGCGGTCATTTTGGCAGGTAATAAATAACGCGGGCGTGTCCATAATGCCGTAGTCTTCATCATGATAGGGCGTTTGCGGAATAATGGCGCGAACGTCACTGCGCTGGGTTGCTAACTGCAGCGCGCCACCACCACCCATCGACCAACCGATGGCGCCCAAACGTGTGCTATCTATTTGCGCACCTACCGTACTATCGCTCAGAATATGATCGAGGGCGACGCTCAACTGCGTTGCACGGCTATTTGGGTCATCATAAATAGAGTTGGTGTCGATAGTAATCACCACAAATCCCCAAGATGCCAGACGCGGACCCCACCATTTAATAGACGCTTCATAAGACACATAACCGGGAATCACTGCGATGCCGCCTAACAGGCCGCAGTCTCCAGCATTGGTAGGATAATGAATGGTGCCGCCGCCGAAGCCATTGGCCAGCTGACGGGGAACGGCTTTACTCGCCACAGTAAAAGGACCGTTATCACGCGTAGCTGACAGCTCAGCTGCGGTAATGACACTATCAGCGATACAGTTTGATCTGGAAGCTGTAGATGTTGTGGTGGTTAAAGTTGCTTTACTTGCAGGAACTTTGGCTAATGATGCAGGGGTTAATAATGTTTCGTTTGAAGTCGCTTTGGTTGCTGTGGTTGGTAAGGTAACGGTTGATTGCTCTTTAATTGAAAGGGTTTGAATTGAGTCTGTTGGTTGTGCTGCGATTGCTGTCATATTCACAGAAATAATCAGTGTGCCGGTTAGGGTAATCAATCTTAGATAAAAAGGGTTGTTTAACATGATAAAGGGTCTGTTAGATGATGGTTGGTTTTAATAGCAAAGCAAAATAATAGTAGACAGTAATCTATTCACTGTCAAAAATAACAGTCACCTCTCCAGTGCTAAAACGGCTTTTATAAAGCCGCATTTAAAAAGCTGGCGTGAATAACATACCGAAACCTGAGTCTGGTATTTGCTATGATAAAATCACCAATCAGGCATCTTTTTATAGTCCGTTATAAGTTTTATGGTAGGCATGATGTAATTGCTACCACTTATTTCTATCACCCATGCGTCATTTAGTACGAGCTAGCACAAAAGTCAGCTCTAGCTAAAAAAGCACTCAATATAGTAAGTCATACTTTGAACAATCATATAAATAACAGTATAAATAATGATAGCGATGTTAATGGCAAAGCCGCTGGTATTAGCCAAGATAATAGCGTCAGCAATCGCCGTATCAACACACCCTTTGCCGCGCCTTCATGGGTACTTAAGCTGACGATTGGCTTGATTGGGATGTTTGCTTTTTTGCAGGTCTATTCTATTCAAGCTATTTTACCGGTCTTGATGATGGATTTCACTGCAACTGAGGTGCAGGCGGGCATGATTGTTGGTGCCACCATATTGGCAATTGCTATCATGTCCCCATTTTTGGGCATGCTGTCTGATGCAGTAGGACGCAAGTCATTTATCGTTGGGGCGTTATTGTTTTTAGCGATACCCACTGCGTTAATTGCCCAAAGTCCAAATATCGGCTGGATGGGCATGTGGCGCTTTATGCAGGGATTGTCTGTGCCCGGTATTACGGTGGTGACGATTGCTTATATCGGCGAAGAGTTTGAGGGACGGGCGCTCACTGAGCTGATGTCATTTTATGTGTCAGGGTCGGTGCTCGGCGGCTTTATGGGGCGCTTTTTACTTGGGCACTTGCACGAGCTTATCGGTTGGCGCGCTGGCTACTATGTGATGGCAGGTATGACGCTGATCGGGGCGCTATGGGTGGGTAAAATGCTGCCCGCATCACGGCACTTCGTTGCTAATCCTAATTTTCGCTCAGCCATGCAGACCCTCGGTGAGCATTTGGTCAATCGCTATGTTGTCACTTCCTGTTTGCTTGGTGCTTGCGTGTTGTTCTCGTTGGTTGGCTGTTTTACCTTTATTAATTTACATTTGGCCGATACACCTTATGAATTAAGCACAGGTGCGCTTGCCAATATTTTTGCGGTGTATTTAATTGGCGTTGTCATCACGCCATTATCGACGACGTTGCTGCGCCGCTTTGGTTCGGCACGTACGGTTCGCGTGGCAGTTATTATCTCGATGTTTGGCGTGCTCTTAACTCTCGTGACACCGCTTTGGGGCATCGTACTGGGGCTTGCCATCATGTCCAGTGGCGTCTTTATTACCCAAGCGGCCACCATCAGCTATATTGCGGTCAATGTCAAAAAAGGACGCTCATTGGCCTCAGGCTTATATTATATGGGTTATTATGCGGGCGGCACGATGGGTGCGTGGCTCTGCGGCATCGCTTACGCGCGTGGGCAATGGTCGCTGACGGTTTGGTTGTTATTGTTTGTACAAGTGCTAGCGTTATTGGTCGCTAGTATTGGGATGGTCAAAACAGCGGCTCGCGCGGAGTAATATAGATTTTTACTACCCTTTAACATCACATTTTTAACATTACTTGACCCTATAACCTAACTTGCCATAACACAATAACCCAAGTATTTAAACGTCAATCAAAGAACCTATAGTCGTCAGCGACTTACGCAAGCACGCTTTACATAGCCTAGGTTTTTTCTTACTATCAATGAAGCTTATCAAGAATGACGATAAGTATTGCCATCAATAATAGCCACGCGTATACCGATAAAAATGCTCTGTTTTTATATGTTTCTTAAACCCTATTAAAAGTGCTTTAAAATAATTAAAATCACCCACAAGGAAGTCAAATTTATGTCAAATATTTATCATAGCGCGCCGTCAGCCTACGATTATCCCTTAATCGTCAAGCAACTCTTAAACCGTGCCAAAACAGTGTCGCTAGAGCAAGAAATTATTTATGCCGATAAAAAACGCCTCACGTATAAAGAGTTGTTTGAGCGTATCAATCGTTTAGCCAATGTCTTAGCCGACTTAAACCTTGATGCCGGTGATGTGATTGCGGTGATGGATTGGGACAGTCATCGTTACTTAGAATCGTATTTCGCCGTACCGATGTCAGAATATATTTTGCAAACCGTCAATATCCGCCTATCACCTGAAAAAATCCTCTATACCATCAATCATGCTAAGCCAAAAGTATTGCTACTAAACTCTGAATTTGCGCCATTGGTGAAAGACTATCAGTTTGAAAACTCTAGCATTGAGCATATTATTTGGCTTGATGACAATGGCGTGTCACATGAAGGCGTCTTTGGCGGTAATCAAAATCGCGTCACTGGAGAATATGAAGCATTGTTAGAGGCCGCCAGTAGCGAGTTTGATTTCCCAGATTTTGATGAAAACACTATTGCCACGACTTTTTATACTTCAGGTACAACAGGCGATCCAAAAGGGGTGTTTTTTAGCCACCGCCAACTGGTCTTGCACAGTCTGACGGAAGCCGCGACCTTGGGTATGCTGCCCAATAAACAAGGCGTCAGTTACGGCGATGTTTATATGCCGATGACGCCGATGTTCCACGTTCATGCGTGGGGCTTCCCGTTTACCGCCACCATGGTTGGTTTAAAACAAGTCTATCCCGGACGCTACGCACCTGACGTGTTAATGGATTTGATTATCAATGAAAAGGTCAGTATCACCCACTGCGTACCAACGATTTTGCAGATGGTACTCAAAGAAGCACAAGAGCGCGATGCCAATTTTAATGGTTTAAAAATGATTATCGGTGGTTCGAAACTGACTGAAGGTTTAGCAAGAGCCGCACTGGCGCAAGATATTGAGGTTTATACTGGCTACGGTATGTCTGAGACCGCGCCGCTGATTAGCTTGACAGAATTTAGTCTCAATGAGCCTGAGATGTCTGAGGACGAAGATATTGCCCGCCGCTGTATGACGGGTAAGCCAGTACTGATGGTCGATGCGCAAATATGGAATACTGATAATGAGTCCGTCGGTACGGGCAAAGACAATACCGGCGAGTTGGTGCTGCGCGCGCCTTGGCTAACCCAAAGCTATCTAAAAAATGACGATGCTGGTAAAGAGCTGTGGGAAAATGGCTATATGCATACCCAAGATATCGCCTATATGCGCCCCGATGGTTATATTAAAATCACCGATCGTTTAAAAGACGTCATCAAGTCAGGCGGCGAGTGGATATCATCGTTAGAGATTGAAACGATTTTATCCTTGCATCCCGCAGTCGCTGACGTATCAGTGATTGGCATCCGCGATAAGCAATGGGGCGAGCGTCCGCTAGCTTTGATTGTACTCAAACCTAATTGCCAAGATACTAACGCCGATGACATCAAAGCGCTTGCTGAACAGGCGGTAGCGCGGGGAATTATTCCTAAATACGGCGTGCCAAGTCAGTTTAAGTTTGTCGATGAGCTACCAAAAACCTCGGTTGGTAAACATGATAAAAAAGTCATGCGCGAAATGTATGATGAGCAGAAATAAGACTTCATTAAATAGTCAGCTGTCTAAAACGCTTGCGTTAAGCAAAATATCAAATGGCTGACATGCGTAGTAGTTGACCTTTATCCCTAGCTCTGCTACATTTTAAACCGATACATAACGTATCGGTTTTTCAGTTTTGGCAGGGACAGCCAGTTTTATATTATGATAGTATTGAATAAGAGCGTATCTTATAAAGCGTCATATTATAAAATAATTTCTTATAAAAGCGCTTTTTATAACATCGCTTCTTATAACCTTGTTTTTTATAAAAACGTACAGCATTACCCATCGTTTACGCTAAGGACAGCCATTATGAACGAGCAAGCCATTCGTCAAAATTCTCAACAAACTAGCCAGCCAGCTATAAATCACAATAATAATCAAAACCTTAATCAATCCTCTAGCCAAGATTCTCCCCCATCATTTAATAGCGCGCAAAGCTTTGCTGATATTTATCAGTCCTCTATTGATAATAAAGAGCAGTTTTGGGCGGAGCAAGCCAAGCGGATTTATTGGCATAAAGAGCCTGAGCAAATTCTTGACGACAGCAATCTGCCATTTGCTAAATGGTATGTTGGCGGTGAAACCAATCTTTGCTACAACTGTGTCGATCGCCACCTTGCAGAGCGCGCCGAGCAAGATGCTTTTATTTGGCTATCCTCTGAGATTAACCAAGAGTTGATAGAAACTTTTCCTGCCGTAGTCGATGCCTTTAAAGATTTGGGCAATAACGTTGAGCTTTATACCGATTATACTAAGCGGCGCCTGACTTATAACGACCTTTATAAAGAAGTAAATTACTTCGCCGATGTGCTACAGCGTCATGGTATCGAGAAGGGCGATCGCGTCATCATTTATATGCCGATGATTTTAGAAGCCGCTTATGCCATGCTAGCCTGTGCGCGTATCGGTGCGGTACATTCGGTGGTATTTGGTGGTTTTGCTGCCTATAACTTGGCCATCCGTATGGATGATGCCGAGGCAAAAATGGTCATCACTGTCGATGCAGGTCTACGCGGCGGCAAAGTGATTAATTATAAAAGCCTTGTCAATCAAGGTGTTGAGCAAGCGACAATCAAGCCCGAGCATGTACTAGTGGTCAATCGTGGCGTGTTGCCGTTCGAGAAAAAATCTATCGATGTCGATTATGCATCCCAGCGCCGTATCAGTTGTGAGGCCAACGCCATTGTTGAGCCAGTTTGGTTAGAGTCCAATACGCCGTCGTATCTTCTGTATACTTCAGGCACCACTGGGAAGCCAAAGGGTGTGCAGCGCGATACCGGCGGTCATGCAGTGGCGCTAACGACGTCGATAGATTATATCTACGATGGCAAAGCCGGCGAAACTTTTTGGGCGATATCAGATATCGGCTGGGCAGTTGGGCATTCTTATACCATTTATGCGCCATTGCTCGCTGGCATGACCAGTGTTATGTATGAGGGCTTGCCGCATCGTCCAAACCCAGGTATTTGGTGGCGGATTGTCGAAGCAAATAAGGTAAATATTCTATTTACTGCACCTACGGGTGTACGTATGCTGAAAAAACAAGATGAAACGTGGATGACGCGCTATGATGTCTCTAGCCTTAAATCATTCTTTTTGGCAGGTGAGCCACTCGATGAATCAACGGCCAATTGGTTGACCAAGCATTTAGGGGTGCCGATTTTAGATCATTATTGGCAGACAGAGTCTGGCTGGCCAATCCTAAGTAACACGCCCAAATTTAATCATAAACCGCACAAACAAGGCTCGCCCGGTTATCCAATGTATGGTTATGATGCGCACGTCATCAATGAAGAAACCGGCGAGCTTTGTAAAGCTGGCGAAAAGGGCTTGCTCGCCATTCGCGCACCACTGCCGCCTGGTTGTCTCACGACCGTATGGCGTAATGACGAGCGCTTTATCAGCAGCTATTTTGGTCTGTTTGATGGCAAGCACTACTCTACATCAGATTATGCAGTGACCGACGACGACGGCTATTTTTATATTTTAGGACGCACCGATGATGTGATTAATGTCGCCGGTCATCGTATTGGCACGCAAGAGATTGAGGAGGCCATCAGTACTCATCCAGAGATGGCTGAATGTGCGGTCGTGGGTATCAAAGATCAATTAAAAGGCGAGTTGCCGATTGCTTTTTGTGTGTTAAAAGACCATGAGCAAGTGGCGACGACCGAAAACCGTTTCCGTATTGAGCAGCAAGTGATTGGTGCAGTAGTAAAATCCTTGGGCGGTATCGCTCGTCCAGCGGCGATTTATTTCCCGCAAGCATTACCCAAAACGCGCTCTGGCAAAATCTTACGCCGCGCTATTCGTGCTTTAGCGGAAGGTAATGAAACGGGAGATATGTCAACGCTTGACAATCCAACGGCGATTGATGCGATTAAAAAATCGATGAAAGATTATTAATCTAATAGCGTATTAATTGAAAAAATTCAGTCATCTTAATATCGGGAAAAGCTCATGTACCATCATGGGCTTTTTGGTTTTTAGACCGATAAATTTCATAGATGGCGATTATCGCAAATAAAAGTTTGATAAAGCGCTTGACCCTAAAATTGATTTATTGCTATAGTCAATAACGATACGAAATAAATCATTTTAAAAAAATATTTAAAGGGTAATAATGGACAGTTTTTATCCCTTTTAACAATATACTTGTATGAATACTTTTTTATAAATACTGGCCCACCATTAAATGGTGAGCAAACAAACAAGATAAGGATATCTTATGCATCACGTTCAGCAGCTTATCGATGGTCAATTTGTTGATTCTAATACCAGCGAATGGATTGATATCACAGATCCCGCCACCCAAGAAGTCATCGCCAAAGTTCCGCAAACGACTGACGATGAAATCAATCAAGCCGTCGCTGCCGCCCAAAAAGCGTTTCAGACATGGCGTAAAACGCCTATCACCACACGTGCGCGTATTTTTTTAAAGTATCAAGAACTGATTCGCGAGCATATGGATGAGCTGGCAGAAATCTTAACCGCAGAGCAGGGAAAAACCATTGCTGATGCGCGCGGTGATGTATTTCGTGGTTTAGAAGTGGTCGAGCATGCCGCAGGTATTGCCAATCTGCAAATCGGCGACTTCGTTGAAAACGTCGCAACAGGCGTCGACACCTATAGTATCTGGCAGCCACTTGGTGTCTGTGCTGGTATCACGCCATTTAACTTTCCCGCGATGATTCCACTATGGATGTTCCCAATGGCGATTGCGACGGGTAACACCTTTGTCCTTAAACCTTCTGAACAAGATCCGATGGTAACCATGCGTTTGGTTGAGTTGGCAGTTGAAGCTGGCGTCCCTGAAGGCGTGTTAAACGTCGTGCACGGCGGTAAAGCAACCGTTGATGCCATTTGCGATCATCCAGATATCAAAGCAGTTTCATTCGTTGGCTCAACCAACGTCGGCAAGCATGTCTATGAGCGCGCTAGTCAATCTGGCAAACGTGCCCAGTGTATGATGGGTGCGAAAAACCATGGCGTTATCCTACCTGATGCCAATAAAGAACAAACGCTCAATCAGCTAGCGGGTGCCGCCTTTGGTGCAGCCGGTCAACGTTGTATGGCGCTGTCGGTCGTGGTGCTAGTGGGTGAAGCAGATGAATGGATTGACGATATCAAAGCCAAAGCAGAAGGCTTAGTGGTTTCAGCAGGCAAAAACAACAAGGATTTAGGTCCGCTCATTTCACCTGCCGCAAAAGCGCGTGTCGAGCATCTGATTGGTACGGGGGTAGAAGAGGGCGCCAGTCTACTTCTTGATGGTCGCGGCATCACGGTTGAAGGGTTTGAGAAGGGCAACTTTGTAGGGCCGACTATCTTTGATAACGTCACCGCGGATATGCAAATTTATAAAGAAGAAATTTTTGGGCCTGTTCTGTGTATCATGCGTGCAGCCGACCTTGATGAAGCGATTGAGCTGCTCAATGCCAATCCAAATGGTAATGGTACGGCTATCTTCACTCAGTCAGGCGCTGCTGCGCATAAATTTCAACAGGATATTATGGTCGGTCAAATCGGCATTAACTTGCCAATTCCTGTGCCACTACCGATGTTCTCATTCTCAGGCTCACGTGCCAGTAAGCTTGGCGATTTGGGTCCTTATGGTAAGCAAGCGGTACAGTTCTATACCCAAACCAAAACGGTCACTGCCCGCTGGTTTGATGACGAGGCAAGCCGCAGCGTCAATACCACTATTTCAATGTAGTCGTCAATCGACTATATTTGCAGCGTCCAAGCAACATAGCGACACTCTTGCTCAGTGTTTTTTAGCAAAAGCATGATTTATGATTGTCGTTATAGCGCTGCTATACTGTATAACCAGCACGGTTTAAACCACGGTAGACTGACGGCTTATAACCTTTTTTCCCATATTTGCTATACATGCACAAGGATGACCCTATGGATTTTTCATTGACCGAAGACCAAATCGCCTTTCGCCAAACTGCCAGACAGTTTGCACAAAAAGAGTTAAAGCCCAACGCGGCTGAATGGGATCGTACTTCGCACTTTCCAGTCGATGTCATCAAAAAAACCGGCGAGCTTGGGTTTTTGGGCTTATATACCAATTCAGAATATGATGGCTTAGGGCTACCACGCTTAGATTCTGCCATGGTGTTTGAGGAGCTGGCCTGGGGTGATACGGCAGTCGCTGCTTATATGAGTATCCATAACATGGCGAGCTGGATGATTGGTGAATATGGTAGCGATGCTTTGTGTAAAAAGTATTTGCCCAATATGGTCAGCGGTGAATGGCTTGGTAGCTATTGCTTAACTGAGCCGAATGCCGGTTCTGACGCCGCCTCATTACGCACCAAAGCCGACAAGCAAGGCGACTATTATGTACTCAATGGCGAAAAAACTTTTATCTCAGGCGCAGGCTCGACTGACGTGTTAGTGGTCATGGCGCGTACAGGCGGCGCAGGACCAAAAGGGGTTTCTGCATTTGTGGTAGACGCTGACAGCGCTGGTATCGAATATGGCAAAAACGAGCATAAAATGGGCTGGAAAGCGCAACCAACGCGAACGATTAGTTTTAAAAATGTCAAAGTACCAGCAGAAAATCTCATCGGCGAGGAAGGCCAAGGCTTTCGTATTGCGATGAAAGGCTTAGATGGCGGTCGTATCAATATCGGTATCTGTGCAGTTGGCACGGCGCAGTCGGCGCTAGAGACCGCGACCAATTACGTGCAAGAGCGTAGCCAGTTTGGCAGCCCGATTGCCAGCTTACAGTCAGTACAGTTTAAACTTGCTGATATGCTCACCCAAACCATTACTGCAAGGCAAATGCTGTATTTAGCGGCTAGCAAAATCGATAATAATGACGCGCAAGCCTCTACCTACTGTGCCATGGCAAAGCGTCTGTCTACTGATCTTTGTTTCGATGTTGCCAATGAAGCCTTACAGCTGCATGGTGGTTATGGCTATCTCAATGAATATCCGCTTGAGCGCCATGTGCGAGATTTACGCGTGCATCAGATTTTGGAAGGCACCAATGAGATTATGCGGGTGATTGTTTCGCGCCAGCTTATGCAAGATGATGCGTTGAGTCAATTACGCTAGCCCAACAATATTATAAAACTGCTTTATTAAGCGTTTTGAATAAAGCCGTTTTATAGAAAGATAATAACAAGGATGTTCCATGACCGATTATACCAATTTAAAGCTCTCAATCGATGGCCATATTGCTACCGTCACACTGAATAACCCACCAGCCCATACCTGGACGATGGACAGTCTGCCAGCGCTCAAGCAACTGGTCACTGACCTCAATGCCAATGATGCTGTTTATGCCTTAATTATCCATGGCGATGGGGAAAAGTTCTTTTCAGCAGGTGCGGATTTAAATAATTTTTCAGACGGTGATAAAGGACGTGCGATAAGTATGGCTATCGCGTTTGGTGAAGCGTTCGAAGCGCTATCAGCGTATCGCGGCGTTAGCATCGCGGTTATCAATGGTTATGCGATGGGCGGTGGACTTGAGTGCGCGCTGGCCTGTGATATTCGTATCGCAGAAGCGCATGCACAGATGGCGTTACCAGAGACGGGCGTGGGCTTATTGCCCTGTGCAGGCGGTACGCAAAACCTACCTTTACTGGTTGGTGAAGGCTGGGCAAAACGGATGATATTGTGCGGTGAGCGCGTCGATGCCGAGACAGCATTGCGCATTGGCTTAGTCGAAGAAGTCACGGCAAAGGGTGGCGGTTTATTAGCGGCGCAAGCCTTAGCGCAAAAAGTCGCTAAGCAATCACCTGTGGCGGTCAGTTATTCGAAACAGCTTATCCAAGCGGCAAGAAATACCCCGCCTGCCCAAAACCTTATCCATGAACGTGAAGCTTTTGTTAAGTTATTCGACACCAACGATCAGCGCGAAGGCGTACAAGCATTCTTAGAGAAGCGCACACCCAATTGGCAAAATAAATAGCCTGTAGGGATGTCTTAATATTTACTTTACTCATTTTAATTTTGGTAGGTCTCTTTTATGACAGCAGTAACAGAAAACATAGAACAAGAAGCGCCGGTCCTATTCAATACTGAGCCGACAGAGTGCGGTCACCTGATTGGCATAATGATGTTAAATACGCCAAAGTCTCTCAATGCGCTCAGCGTTGAGATGTGTCAATTATTAGCCAAGCAGCTAGAGCAGTGGCAAAACGACGATCAGGTAGTGGCATTGGTGTTAAAAGGGGCAGGTGACAAGGCGTTTTGTGCTGGCGGTGATATCCGTAAGCTGTATGACAGCATGTCCAGCAGTGTGCCGCTACCGAATCCTTATGCGACAGAGTTTTTTGGTCATGAATACCGTTTGTATCGGCAGATGCATTTTTATCCAAAGCCATTAATCCTCTGGGGTGACGGCATTATCATGGGTGGCGGCATGGGTCTGATGGCAGGTTGTAGTCATCGTTTAGTCACCGAGCGCACGCGCTTTGCCATGCCAGAAGTGACCATTGGACTGTTCCCTGACGCCTCTGGTAGTTGGTTCTTGCAGCGCATGCCTGCTAAAACAGGTTTGTTCTTAGGGCTAACAGGTGCGATGTGTAATGGCAGTGACGCTTTATTAGCCAATCTTGCAGAGTATGCTGTTGCCAGTAGTGATTACGATGCTGTCATACAACGTTTAAAACAGAGTAATTGGCAAGGAGCAGCTGACAACAATGATAAATATCATAATAATAGCGCTCATAGTATCGTTAGTCGTGCGCTTACCGCACAGCCTGTTGCTGAGTTGCCTGCAAGTAAGCTTGCGATATATTGGAAACCTATCCAGCAATTAATGAACAGCGGCGGCTTAGGAGATATTGATGCACTTCTACAAAGTGACGAAGCGCTTGAAAAATTAGATACAGACTTTGCAGCAGATAGCTGGACGCAGCGCGCAGTAGCTACTTATCGTCACGGCTGCCCTGTAACTGCCGCTTTGACCTATGCGCTTTACCACAAAGTCACCGACTTATCGCTTGAGCAAGTCCTGTATTTAGAGACCAACGTAGCTGTGCATTGTGCCGCCAATCCTGATTTTAAAGAAGGCGTACGTGCGCTACTGATTGACAAAGACCGCAATCCGCAGTGGTCACGTTCACTGGCAGACTGTCTCAATAGCGAAGGGCAGGCGTATATACATCAGCACTTTGTGAATCCTTATGCTAAAGGTGAGCATCCGTTAGGCGATTGGTTGGGTGAAGACGCTTTAGGCAGCCAGCTTGTACGCTAAGAGCTTATCGGCTCATTATAAGAATCAGGTATAAATTAAAAAACGTAAAACTATGTGTAGCACTGTCTGCATAAGCAATCATCAAGGAGCGATGAGATGGGTACAAAGGATTTGAATTTAAGTAATAAAGACACAAGTAATACCGCTGCGAGCGATAATCATACTACTAAGCCAAATATAGCCTTTATTGGGCTTGGCAATATGGGCGCACCGATGGCAGAGAACTTGTTAAAGGCAGGTTATACGCTATCGGTTTATGATTTATCTGAAGAGGCAACCGCGCGCTTGCAGCAAACAGGTGCCAGTGTGGCTGATAGTCCTAAAGATGCGGCGAGCAATGCACAAGTTATCATTAGCATGTTGCCTGCGGGCAAGCACGTCCATTCTGTTTATCTAGGAAATAATGGCGCTGATGGTTTACTAGCAGAATTACCTAAGGGTACGTTGGTCATCGATAGCAGTACCATCGCAGCAGCTGATGCAAGATTGGTGGCAGAAGCAGCAAGTAAGGTTGGTATCGACTTCTTAGATGCGCCAGTCTCCGGTGGTACAGGAGGCGCCATTGCTGGCACTTTAACTTTTATTGTCGGTGGTAGTGACGATGCATTCGCTAAAGCCGAACCAATACTCGCCGTTATGGGCAAAAACATCTTTCATGCAGGCGAGCATGGTGCCGGACAAGTGGCGAAAATCTGCAATAATATGCTGTTAGGCATTCTCATGGCAGGAACGGCAGAAGCGATTAATTTAGGCGTAAAAAACGGCCTAGACCCAAAAGTACTCTCAGATATCATGCTCCAAAGCTCGGGCCGTAACTGGACACTAGAAGTCTATAACCCTTATCCGCAGGTGATGGAAAATGTGCCCTCTAGCAACGGTTATAAAGGCGGCTTTATGAGTAAGCTCATGCAAAAAGACCTTAACCTTGCGATGCAAACGGCTAAGGATACCGATGTTGAAACGCCGATGGGAGCGAAAGCTACTGAGCTTTATGAATCTCACACAGTAGAAAATGGCGATAAAGATTTTTCTAGCATCATGGCGCGACATGACAGTTCGGTATTGTCTTAAAGTACGAAACGTTTCAAATCCTTAATCAGTTTTGCATAGAGTGTGTTTCTATAGTCAAAATATCCTAAAAACGCGACGGTATTGCTGATATCAATTTTTTGTAGCCTCTGTCTGCGCAGGCACAGCAAGCAAGAAAAATTGATATCAGCAGTGCGTGATGTATCGATATTACTTTTCACTCACTATATTTATCATCATGTTATTAACAAAGCATAAAAAAGGTCTGCGCTAGTTTTATAACGCAGACCTTTTTATTCAGTCACATTCTTCTTAATGTTACACACTCTAGTTTTGTAGCTCATACACCAATGCTTGAATATCATGCGCTGCCTTTTGCAAGCGCGGCACATGCTCCATTAGCTCATCTAATGACACGCGAATGGTTGGTGCGTGGATATATAGCGACGCCAGATAGCGAGATTTTTTGTCTAGCACAGGCACTGACACCCCTACCATCTCTGAGATAAATTCCTCATTATCGATACCAATGCCTGTCTCTGCGATACGATCAAGCTCGGCATTTAATGTATCAATATCAGTAATCGTATTTTTGGTAAATTTATCTAACGGTAGGCCTTGTAGTATTTTAGCGCGGCTGGTTGCAGACAACTGGCTTAAATATAGCTTACCCGTAGCCGTACACCACATCGGTGATTTCGCGCCGACAGGCAGATATATTTGCAAAGGCAGCGAGGTGTTAGCGCGATTGGTATACATCATGTCCATCTGGTAAGGAATGGCGATACCGCAAGTCTCCTTAATCTCGTCAACCAATTTTTGTAAAATAATTTGCCGCTCATTAAAAAATTGACGCTGCTGCCAAAGCTCAACGCTCAAATTACGCACCCGCTTGCCAGGAATAATACCGCCGCCAATATCGACGGTCACAAACCCTTCATCGACTAAGTTTTGAATCAAGCGATGGATAGTAGGTTTTGGGATATCAAGCTCTTGCGACAGTTCAAGTGGTGAGAGGGGTTTTGACGCATAAGACACCGCTTCGATAATCTCTAAAACACGGGTAATCGACGAAACTTTTGGCATAAAAATGGCTCAATAAGAATAATAAAGGTAAAGCGAAAAGTAGAAAAAAATCATTAATACGCTAATGAAAAGTCCAAAAATGCAAATACTAAAAAGACATCTATTAATAGCTCTAATTTAGCATAATAACGCACTCAAACAAGCTATCTTATTAGATGTAAACGATATATTTACGTTTTTATAGTTCAGACTAATTTCCCGCACTTCTGTTCTAGATCTTATTTTGGGTAGCATTAGATACGTTAGCTCACAAACCACAACAAACTGTAGTAATAAACTCTATAACTGTAATTGAGTTAAAGGGGGAGGTAGGCCATTATACTGACATGTTTTGTAATACCTTTACATGAGCGTTAAGCGATTCAATATTCATGTTCTGACTATTCAGTGGCTTTGAGAGTATTGTGTAACAGGAAATCGAAGTTTTGCAGGTTGGTGTAGTAAATATTACAATATCTATGCAATCTTTACATAACGGCAAATAAAAAGCGCATTCATGGGGGTGACTTTTTAAGCCAAAATTGTTTTAATCTGCTCAACAAAATGGTTGTTTATAAAAAAGTTAAATTATCATTTTTTTACGGGCGAGTTATTTCACACTTTAGGAGAGTATTTATGAAACTTATTAAATTAACAGCAATTTCTGCTGCTGTATTAGCATCTACTGCTGCACTAGCAGCTGAACCAGTTATCGTTGTTGATAACAACGATGCAGTAGTGTACAAAGCTGAGCCAGTGGCTGTTGCCTACCAAGCAGAACCTGCTTACGCATATAACTCTGATGCTGGTATCGTACGCAATACTACTGGTGCTGTAGTTGGTGGTACTAAAACTTTCTTCCAAACAGCTGTTAACCCAGCATCTGTTAGTGCTGAAGTTGGTACTCTAGGTTATGGTGCTAACATCGGTTGGTCTCTAAACGAGAAAACTGAATTACAAGCTGGTTGGGCAGGTGGCGACGCTGCTGACTTATTCGGCGGTGATTTTGATGCAAACGATGTAAACTATGATCTTGACACTGACTTTAGCAACCCGTATCTAGGTGTGCAATTGCGTCCTGCTGGTAACTGGTTCACTATGGGTGCTGGTATCATCGTTCCTGATAACGAAATCACAGCGACTGCTAATGCTAAAGATGCAGGCGATAATGGCTACTATCCAGTTGACGGCGCTCGTTACTTCGTAGGTACGCCTGATGCTGATCAAGTTGATTTAACGCGTGGCGATATTACAGAAGTTGGTGGCGTGCAAGCTGATCTTGAGCATCGTAACAAGCTAGCTCCTTACTTAACTATTGGTTTCCGTCCTAACATCACTAACAACTTCGGTGTATTTGGCGAGCTAGGTGCTGCGTATCTTGGTAAGACAACAGCAACTGTTAATGCTAACGGTGCTAACGGTGCACGTGCTGAAGAGCAAATCAAGAAAGAATTAGAAGACGAGAATTATCTTGAGTGGATGCCAATCGTTAAACTTGGTGCAACTTACCGTTTCTAATCTAATCACAGTGTAAATACTGTCATTAGAACAAAAAAACGACCCTTTTTAGGGTCGTTTTTTTTGGTCTAAAATATAGTTCTCACTCATTTTTTTAAAAGCATTAGGAAATATTTAATAAACAATCACGGTTTGCTGATGACGTAAAAGAGCGATACGGTAATTGCTTTTATTGTCGTTAATGTCCAGTAAAGGTGAGTTGCTTGTAGCCCCTTTTATTAAATCAGCAATAAGGTAAGAGTAGTCCTTTCCTAATCCTTGTGCCAGCTTATACTGAAAAACCTTAATAAAACTTTCTTTTATTTGCCATAGTAGCTTGGCGATTACATTTCTTTGCATGGGTGGTAAGGTCTGCAAGATAGCCATCTCATTGGCATGGAAGAAGCGCTGCGCGACCTGCCATTTAACGGCATTTATTTCTATATCAATACCTATAGGACGATGAGCACTTATAACAACCGCGACTTTATTGTCTAAATAATCGAAAGGTTTATTTTTTTTATGCTGATTAGAAATAATTTTGTTATGGGCGCCAGTATGACTAAAGCAGACGTAGTATTGACTATTGGCAAGTCGATATGGAAAACTTGCATCATCCAAGGTATCAATCATCTCTAGCTTATTAAGTAGTGATTGTAATAATAATCGTACGCCAGTGCGCTGCTGTTGGCGCTGACGATGAGCTATCTCGCGTGTGGATAGAGACACGGTAGGAATGCGATATTGCCATTGCATGTGGCGCAATTTTTCCACGCTCGTATTTAAAAATAGACTGGGATTAAATAACAGCGGTAAATCGCTGAGTAAAACGGGATAATTTAAAAAACAAGGCGTGATAATCTGAGCTGACGCATACCAAGTAGTAGCGTCAAGTTGTTGGTAGTCAATATCACGTAATTTTAAAGTTGACATAATTTATCTGTAGAATGTGAATAGAATAAGAAAAGCCCAGCAATAGATTGCTGGGCTTCTTTAAATTACGGCTGATTAACGCTTATTAAATGCTATTAGTAAGACAACTCAGCACGGCGGTTTTGGGCATAAGCATCTTCAGTTGTACCAGCAACAGCAGGGCGCTCTTCACCATAGCTGATGATACGGACGTTGTTTACCGCAACGCCTTGAGCGGCAAGATAATTACGAGCCGCTTGGGCACGGCGCTCACCTAGTGCCATGTTGTACTCGCGGCTACCACGCTCATCGGTATGACCTGCGATAACGACACCAGCGTTTGGATTTGAGCTTAGGAGGCTAGCGTGTTGGTTTAATACATTGGCAGCTTCTGAGGTGATTTCACTGCTATCGAAAGCAAAGTAAACCACGGCTTGTAGATTTTCTGCACCAGTGATAACGGCATTTGAATTATCAACGATAACCGCACCGTTATAACCAACTTGACCACCTGGGATACCTAGTGGGGCAACGACCACTTCTGATGTCGCACGTTTGTTAGCACAACCTGACGCAAATACGACAGCGCTTGATAATACTGCGAGGGCAGCAACTTTTGCAATACTGGTAGACATATAAGCTCCTAAAATTTTAATAACATTAGTTTTAATGGCATTTGTTGTTTTTGAACTGCTTACGGTAAAACTTAGGTAATTACTATCTATCATATACTAAATGTTACTTTATGTAAGTAGTATTACTGTAAATAGTTCGAGAGTTTACCTAAAGATATGTAGCATTCTGATTAAAACCTTTGAATTGATTTCTACCTTGACCAATTTAATTACTCATCGTACTTGAAATTTCATAGTTTAGGTCAATGTAACTATCTTAAAAACTCTGTTTATAACGAACACCGTGCTAATTAATAGGGCGCTGCAAAATAATCAATTAACTGTTTAAAACATGAATAATAATAGGAATTTCCATGTCTACTACTGAAACTGACGCACAAATTATCAATCCTGACATGCCAGATGTGCCGCCACATGCGCCAAGTAAAATTCATTTGAAAGACTATCAACCGCCAAGCTTTGCGGTCGAAACCGTTGATTTGGATATTAAGTTATTCGATGACCATGCTATTGTGGATAGCACTTTGATGATGCAACGTCAGACTGACGGCGACTTAGTGCTTTATGGTGAAGGACTTGAGCTGTTATCTATTAAGCTCAATGATGAGCTGCTTACCAGTGAGTGCTATACGCAAACGGATGGTAAATTAATCATTACTAATGCGCCAGCGCATAGCAAATTACAGCTACAAGTACGTATCCATCCGCATACCAATACCGCGCTTGAAGGCTTATATATCGCCGGTAGTGGTGACGATACTATGTTCGTCACTCAGTGTGAGCCTGAGGGCTTTCGCAAGATTACCTTTTATCCAGACCGTCCCGATGTGCTGGCGAGATTTACAACGCGGCTTGAAGCCGATAAGCGTTTCACGACGCTATTGAGTAATGGGAATTTGCTCGAAGCGGGTGAAGTGTCGGACGCGCCTGAGCGTCATTATGCGATTTGGCAAGACCCGACCAATAAACCAAGTTATCTGTTTGCTTGTGTCATCGCTGATTTGGACGTATTAACTGACAGCTATACGACGAGCGAAGGGCGTGAGGTGAAGCTTGAGCTCTATGCAAAATCTGAAGATATCGATAAATGTGCTGTCGGTATGCAAGCTTTAAAAGACTCGATGCAGTGGGATGAGGTTAATTATGGCCGTGCGTATGATTTAGACCGTTATATGATTGTTGCCGTCAGTCAGTTTAATATGGGCGCGATGGAAAATAAGGGTTTAAATATTTTTAACACCGCTTGTGTCTTGTCTAGCCCTGAAACGACCACAGATGCGCGCAGCTTTAGTGTCAAATCTATCATTGCCCATGAGTACTTCCATAACTGGACGGGTAATCGCATTACCTGCCGTGATTGGTTTCAGCTGTGCCTAAAAGAAGGTTTTACCGTTTATCGGGATCAATCATTTTCAGCCGATCAGCAGTCAAGTGCTGTCCAGCGTATCGACGATGTGGCAACCTTGCGCGCCCATCAATTTGCTGAAGATGCCGGACCACTAGCGCACCCTGTACGTCCTGAGAGTTTCGTTGAGATTAACAACTTTTATACCACCACCGTCTACGAAAAAGGCGCTGAAATCGTGCGTATGATTGCCAATACGCTAGGGCGTGATAACTTCCGTAAAGGTACGGACGAGTATTTCCGCCGTTATGATGGGCAAGCGGTAACGGTTGAGGACTTTTTATCGGCGCTTAGTATTACCGATAGCAAAATTGAAGACTTTATCGACTGGTATCGTCAGCCCGGTACGCCTGTGGTGTCTGGTTACCAATATTATGACAGCGTGACGCAGACATTGACTATTACTTTGAGTCAGCAAACTCGTCAGGTTGCAGGTTTTGATGCACCAAAACCCTTGCCGATTCCTGTAGCGACCGCACTATTTGATAAAAATTCTGGTCATATCATCGCCGAGCGTATGTTGCTTCTCGATCAAGTCACACAAACCTTTACCTTTGAAAATATAATGAACGAGCCAGTCGTATCCTTGCTACGTGATTTTAGTGCGCCCGTTCAGCTCAATTATAATTATCAAGATGAAGACTTGGCGTTTTTGCTCAAATATGAAACCAATGGTTTTAACCGCTGGCAAGTGACGCAAATGCTGGTCAATCGCATTTTACTGCAAGGTCACGGCGCGAAAAGCAGTCCTGAGATATATTTGCAAGTAGTGGCGCAGGCCTTACCTGAACTGGCTGCTAATGATGCGATGTTGGCGGCGCGTTTGCTTGATATTCCGTCAGCACAAGAGCTGGCATCTGCCATTCATAAAGATTACGATCCAGAGCTGGTAAAAGCACAGCGTGAAGGCTTATATCAACAGCTGGCTTTAGCGTTAAAAGATCAATGGTCTGAGCTTTATAAACAGCTACCGATGCAGGCTTATGAAGACAGTGCGGAAGCTCGTGGCAATCGCGCTTTACGTAATGTGGTGCTTGATATGGCACTGACCGCTAACGTCGATGGCGCTACTGGATGGGCAGAGCAGCAGTATGATAACGCCAGCTGTATGACCGAGCGTTTTGGCGCGTTAAAGGCGATGGTCAATCATCAACTGGCAAATGCTGATAAGTATCTAGCTGATTTTTATCATCGTTTTGAAAATAATGATTTGGTCATCGATTTATGGTTTAGTGTGCAAGCCTCTGCTGATGCGGTTACGCCCGATACTATTAAATCCTTACTTGCGCATAACGATTTTGATTGGAATACGCCCAATCGTGTACGTTCGGTCATCAGCGCCTTTACCTCGCAGCCTACGGTGTTGTGGACACCAGAGGGTTTAGATATTTATATCGCTGCGATTAAAAAGCTGGATGACGCCAATCCGGTGTTAGCGTCACGCTTATTGCAAGTGCTGGCACGTTGGAATACTTTGGCTGAACCACGTCGTCAAATGGCGCATGAGCAGTTGCTTGAACTACAAAAGCAAGCGACTTCTAAGCATGTAATTGAAAGCTTAAACAGTGTTTTAGGCGCGGCAAATGAAGGTTCTGCAAGTGCATAAAGAGCAGTACTTTATAAGTTAAAAAGCACAAAAAAGGCCCGTCTGATATCTGTTATCAAACGGGCCTTTTAGTGAGTGGTCAATCAGTATTCATTACCACCAAGCGCTTTTAACGATTCGGCAGAACGTCTTTAACCATATCACGTAGATTGTGTAGAGCGCTAACGGTGCTTTCCCAATCTAGGCAACCATCGGTGATAGATTTACCATATTCAAGCTGGCTCAAATCTGCCGTTAGCTTTTGATTGCCACCTTTTAAATGACTCTCAATCATCAAACCGATGATAGATTTATTACCATTTTTAATCTGCTCGGCAACGTTTTGAATGACCATTGGTTGCAGATACGGGTCTTTACCTGAGTTGGCGTGGCTTGAGTCAATCATAATTTTACTATTGGTTTTGCCTTTTGCCAGCTCATTTTCAACTTGTGCAACAGCAGTTTCATCATAGTTTGGCTTACCATTACCACCGCGTAGTACTACGTGTGCGTAGGGGTTACCTTTTGATTTGATGATAGAAACTTTGCCATCTGCTGATAAGCCAAGAAAACTATGACCTTCTTTGACCGCTTGCATGGCATTAACCGCAACGGTCATGCCGCCATCGGTGCCGTTTTTAAAGCCAACTGGGCACGATAAACCTGAGCTCATTTCACGATGCGTTTGGCTTTCGGTGGTACGCGCGCCAATCGCTGACCAACTAATCAAATCCTGAATGTACTGCGGCGTATTTGGGTCTAATGCTTCGGTCGCGCACGGCAGACCTTTTTCATTTAAATCAAGCAGTAGCTTACGAGCGGTGCGCAGACCTTTTTCGATATCAAAGCTGTCGTTCATATCAGGGTCATTAATCATGCCTTTCCAGCCAACCGTGGTACGCGGCTTTTCAAAATAAACGCGCATCACAACGAAGATGCTGTCTTCAATCTCTTTGGCCAATACGGCTAAGCGATCGGCGTATTCGTGGGCGGCTTTAATATCGTGAATAGAGCAGGGGCCGATAACCACAAATAAACGCTTGTCTTTGCCATCAAGGATATCTTGGATGGTATTGCGACCTTTTAGCACCGTGTTATAGGCGTCATTTGACAAAGGTAGCTCAGACTTTAGCTCAGCGGGTGTGATTAAAGGAATGAATTTTTCAATATTCACGTCGTCAATATCTGCATTATGAGTAGCTGGTGTTGTCATGATTATATATCGTCTAGCTGATTTATAGGGATATTCATTATGCGGACAAAAGCGCTGGTTGACAAGGGCAGTCGTACAGTTAATTGACTGCTAACTGGAATGTGGCGACCAAAACTTTGTTATACCTTATCGCTGCAACCCGTCTTAACATGCTGTCATTCATAGGTGTATAAGAATGATAAGGCAATGTAAAGCATAGGGAAAATGACGCTTTATCGCTAACCTAAGTCCAAATTTGCATTAAACACAACGTTTATAGGCAGATATAAATGAGTGATACTGACTGGATTTTGTGCACTAATTTAGCTATTTCCAACACTGTCACGTATGATGGCGATATAAACGACTAAGTTCGAGCATCATGGAATGCTATCAAGATGCGTTTTAATGGGCATCTTATTACGGCTAAGCTATGTTATATTTTATATAATCATTCTTATGATAGACGCATTTTATCTTTTTTTGTTTAACTGTGCTACTTAAATGGCATCAATTAAATTGTACCACTTTAATATTGAGAGCTTATCATGACAGATCCTGCTACGCCTCACCAACCTGCTGATACAACGCCAGCACCAGATACTTATGGTGCTTTTGATAAATTGCCTGAAATGACGTGTTCGCCACTGGTGATAGGCATTGTCGCCGGTGAAGTGTCAGGCGACAGTTTGGGTGCAGATTTTATGAAGCAGATGAATAATCTGCGTGATGATATTATTTGGGTTGGGGTTGGCGGCGCAAAAATGCAGGCGCAAGGGCTGCAAAGTATTTTTCCGTTATCGCGCTTAGCTGTGATGGGTTTGGTCGAAGTGGTGTCGCAGTTACCGGATTTACTCAAAGCACGTCAAGAGCTGCTGACGGCATTTAAAGCCGCAAGCATTGATTGGTTTATTGGCATTGATGCGCCTGATTTTAACCTTAGAGTGGCAAAGAAATTAAAGCCGCAGGGCGTGTTTTGCGTGCAGTATGTCAGCCCTTCTATTTGGGCGTGGCGTGAGTCGCGTATTCATAATATTATGGCAGCGACCAATTTGGTTCTGTGCCTATTTCCATTTGAGCTACCCGTCTACGAGCGTTATAATCATCCCGCGATTTGCGTTGGTCATCCGCTACTACGAACCATTGATCAGACCTTACTTGAGACGCCCATCAATCAGCGCCGTAGCGAATTGGTCTGGCATAATGATGGCTTGCAGCAGTTTTTCATCGATCGTTTCGATGAGGTCAGTCAGCTTATTTGCGTCATGCCAGGGTCAAGACGGGGCGAGATAACGGCTATTTTGCCGCTTATGCTCGATGGTATCCAAAGGCTGCTACTGCTAGATCCTAAGCTGTGCTTTATCATTCCAACGGTGGATCAAAACCATCAATATATTGTGCAAGATGTGATCGATAAGCGCTCAGAGCAGCTGCGGGCCGCGATTGCGGTGGTCTATGATGAAAGTCAGCCAGCCTTTAGTCAGCAGGCGATGGCGGCATCAGATATGGTGATGCTGGCATCGGGTACTGCAACCTTAGAAGCCATGCTGCTTGAGCGTCCAATGGTGGTGATTTATCAATTAAATCAGCTGACTTATCAGATAGCAAAACGTTTGGTCAAAGTCCCTTATGTCGGTTTGCCTAATATTTTGGCAGATAGCGCAATCGTGCCTGAGCTTATCCAAGAGCAGGCAAGTGGCGATAATATCTGTCGTACCGTGATGCGTTTGTTGCAGCCGCGCGCGTATGCAGAACAATTAAAAGCGCTGATTGATACCAAGTATGCATTGCAACAACAAAGCAATCATGACCCTGCGCATAGCGTCATCGAACAGTGGTTTATTCAAAACCGTGCCAGTCATCAAAATCATGATTTTAATGGACAAGACGGTCATGTCAGTCAAGAAAATTACGACAGCCAAGACAATTATCAAGCTCAGTAATCAAGATTAATAACTAAGCTCAATAATCAAGCGCTAATTATGTTAGGCACGCAAAAAATTTATTAAACCGTAAAGTTAAGAAATAATAAAGTTATGAGTACTATGTCTTCTACAGAAAATAATCATATAAAAAGCTCAGTTATGCTTAAGCATAGCGTTCAGATTGAAAGAGTTATTGAGCAAATTGATATTAAAGGACAATATATACAATTGGCAGCGCCTATACAGTTATCAGGGCAAGTCAATATCTCAGAACTGATTGCGCAATACTCATTAAGTTTAGAAAACTTGCAACCAACAGCCATACAAATTGGCGTTGACGAAGCAGGGCGTGGACCGCTGCTGGGTAGTGTGAATGCCGCTGCGGCAATATTACCTGCGGCGTGGGCAGGTTTAATTGAAAATGAGCCACTAAAAAATACGCCATTGTCTATACTGACGGACTCAAAGCAGCTGAGTGAAAAAAAGCGCGATATTCTTTATCCGTTGGTTCAGCAGCATGCAGTCGCGCACATCGTCGCTGATATACCGCCAGCGGTTATCGACCAAGTCAATATCTTGCAAGCGACCATGCTAGGGATGCGCTTATGTACTGAGGTTTTATTGGCGGTAGTTGCTAAACACCTGAATACGGGTGACAAAACACTGTTTGAGATATTAATTGATGGCAATCGTTGTCCAGATTTAGATTATGCCAGTCTCACTAAATTTGGTATTCAAGGGTCAGCGATTGACTGCCAAGCATGGGTAAAAGGCGATGGCCGACATACCAGTATCGCGGCGGCCAGTATTTTAGCAAAAGTCAGCCGTGACCAAACCATGTATGCACTTGATACTGAACATCCTGAATATGGCATCGCCAAGCATAAAGGCTATCCAACGCGCGCCCATATGGAAGCGATTGCAGCTCATGGCGTATTAGCCGCGCATAGACGTAGCTTTGCACCGGTAAGAAAAGTGCTCGAAAGCCAATATTGCCTGACCTAAAAATGATCATTAGCTAGCAGAATGAGACTGCTTAATGAAATAGCCTAAGCAAAATTAAATAAGAAAATGCTTTCAGTCATAAAAAAACCATCTGTTCATAATCAACAGATGGTTTTTTTATTTAAACCTTTAACAACAGAAATCTTCAAAGTCCCAAAAATACTTAGAACGATGAGTTCGGCTGCTTTAAAAACGCTTCTTCTTCGTCAGTCGTTTCACGATCCAACGTGTCGTTACGATGTGGATAGCGTCCAAATTTATCGATAATCTCTTTATGACGCTCTTCAAACTCTAAGGTTGTTGCATCATTTAATTGCTTAAACAGCGGCAGATAGCGCTCATGAATCATGGCCGATTCAGAATGCATAAATGGCATGATAATAAATTTCCGCCACTGCGCTGGCAGCGTATCAAAATATGGTTGTCCAATGGCTTCTTGTGCCAATGCTAGCGCCATGCCATCTTGGGCAAAAGCGCACGCTTGCTCACGGCATAAATTACGCGAAAACTGATCTAACACAATAATTTCTGCCAAGCGTCCTGCTAGCGCCGTGACTGAGCTATTGCTATCAGTCGCTGCATCTGCGATACGCCACGACACGCATTCACCCTGTTTTGCTGCCTGCCAAATATTATAAAATTTGTTTTTTATCTGTTTATCAAAAGCATCATTTTGCGCAAACCAGTACTGCTCATTGTCTTTATCAAACCAAAAATCCAATACCGCACGCGCATCCGCAGCAAGATGTTCTAAGCTGATGTTTTGTGGATCTAGCTGGGATAGATTGGCTGGGTTTTTAGCCGTAGAATAATCGGTCGAGAGTGCCATAAGATATTCTATTTATGATGGATTTAGTCTACTATAGCGCAATTATTTAGGTCTGTCATGATACCGACCGCAGCTATTAGGTAACCTCTTATGAATACAAATTTACCGTTACAAACCAGTCACTCATCCTTGCCTGCAACGCCCTATTATCTGCTTGATGAAGCGGCAATCGTTGCCAATATGCAGATTATCGCGCGTCTGTGCGAGCTATCTGGCGCCAAAGCCTTGCTCGCGCTCAAATGTTTTGCCACTTGGGGCGTGTTTGATGTCATGCAGCCTTATTTGCATGGTACAACCTCGTCTTCATTGAATGAAGTGCGGTTGGGCTATGAGACCTTTGGTAAAGGTAAAGGCGGTGATAATAAAAAAGAAACCCATGCTTATAGCGTTGCTTATAGCGCCGATGAAATCGACGAAGTATTGAGCTATGCCGATAAAATAATCTTTAATTCCATCTCGCAGCTGAATGCTTTTAAAGACCAAGCCAAAGCACAAAATATACCAGTAGGGCTACGCTTAAATCCAAAGACCAGTAATTCGTCCTTTATTATTGCTGATCCTGCGCGTCCCTTTAGCCGCTTAGGTGAGCATGATAAAGATAAGATTACCGCCGTACTTGCTGATATCACAGGCGTCATGATTCATAACAACTGTGAAAATGATAGCTTTGAAGCATTTAGCGCAAGCTTAGCCGATATCGAAAACAGGTTTGGTGAGGTGCTGGCGCAGCTTGAATGGGTGAGCTTGGGCGGTGGTATTCACTTTATCGCGCCTGATTATCCACTCGAAAAACTGGCTGATAGATTAAAAGGCTTTAGCGAGAGATACGGCGTACAAGTCTATCTTGAGCCGGGCGAAGCAAGTATTCATGGTGCTGGCTCATTAGTCACGACCGTCTTAGATACCATGCACAATGAAAAAAATCTCGCCGTCGTCGATGCCTCTATCGAAGCACATATGCTTGATTTACTGATTTATCGCGAGTCTGCTCCCATTGTGTCCATTAATGAAGAATCAATAGATATGATGCCGGTAAATAAAGATCAAAAAGAGGGCGCTGCAGACAATACTATTATTTACGGTCGTTCTTGTTTGGCAGGCGATATCTTTGGTGAGTACGCCTTACCGAGTAATTTGAAAATTGGCGATACCATTGCGTTTGGCAATGCTGCCGGTTATACCATGGTCAAGAAAAACTGGTTCAATGGTGTGGGCATGCCTGCAATCGTTATCCGCCGTTTAGATGGGTCGATAGATGTGCAGCGTGAGTTTGATTATCAAGATTATAAGGCCAGCTTGTCTTAATTTTGCTATTAATAATAAGCTGGTAAGATTTGAATAATAAAATTGCATGTCATCTTATCGATTAATTATTGCCGAAAGGTGGGTAAAAATTGTTATAATCGCCGCGGGTAAAAGCAAGTAGCCAAATACTGCTTTGCCCGACGGGTGTGTGGGTTTTCCTCGGTCTTCCTTTTTAATTCACGCATATCATTCACTCGTTTCTGTTTTGACTCGCCACCATCGATGGTATCGACAGGGACACAAAGGAGGATTGTTCATTGAACACAAATCAAACCAACCCTAGCAAAAAAGACGTGCTTATCATCGGTGCAGGCGGTGTGGCGCAAGTGGTCGCGCATAAATGTGCGATGCATAATGACGTCCTTGGCGAGATTCATATTGCCTCACGCACGCAAGATAAATGTGATGCCATCGCCCAAAGTGTCAAAGAGAAGAATAGCTTTAAGCTGCCTGCGGTATTACATACCCATCAAGTCGATGCGATGGATACGCAAGCGCTGATACAGCTGATTGAAGAGACGGGTATTCAAATCGTTATCAATGTCGGTTCGGCATTTGTCAATATGACCGTTTTAGAGGCTTGTATTGAAACAGGCTCGGCTTATATTGATACCGCCATTCATGAAGATCCGCGCAAGATTTGCGAGACGCCGCCATGGTATGACAACTATGAATGGCAGCGTAAACAGCGCTGTGCCGACAAGAACATCACGGCGATTTTGGGTGCTGGATTTGATCCTGGTGTGGTCAATGCCTATGCGCGACTTGGCTATGACATGATGGATGCAGGTTCGGTGACGGATATCGATATTATCGATATCAACGCTGGCAGCCACGGTAAGTATTTTGCCACCAACTTTGACCCTGAGATTAATTTCCGTGAGTTCACCGGTACGGTTTATTCTTGGCAAGACAGTAAGTGGCAGTCGAATAAGATGTTTGAAGTCAAACGTACCGATGATTTGCCAGTCGTTGGCGAGCAAAACAGTTACCTAAGTGGTCATGACGAGATTCATTCTTTATCGGCTAACCTAGATGTGCCAAATATTCGCTTTTGGATGGGCTTTGGTGAGCATTATATTAATGTGTTTACTGTGCTCCAAAACCTAGGTCTATTGTCTGAGCAGCCGGTGATGACTGCTGAAGGGCAAGAAGTGATTCCGCTTAAGGTGGTGAAAGCCGTACTGCCGGATCCAAGTTCGCTTGCGCCAAATTATACGGGCAAAACCTGCATCGGCGACAAGGTTAAAGGCAAAATTAACGGCGTTGATAGCGAGGTATTTATCTACAATATCTCCGATCATAAAGACGCTTATAACGAAGTCGGTAGCCAAGGCATCTCTTATACTGCAGGCGTGCCACCCGTTGCTGCTGCAATGTTGGTCGCGACGGGCGAGTGGGATGCGGGCAAAATGGTCAACGTTGAAGAACTTGATGCAAAGCCATTTATCAACTTGCTAAATGAGATTGGTTTGCCAACGCGTATCCAAGACGCCAACGGTGATAGAGCGCTTGAGTTTGATATGTAATATATCTTAAGCCATAAAAAAGCCCGTCTAATTTCTCGATAAGAGCGTTAGGTGGGCTTTTTTTATGCAACAAACTTTATAGTGAATGAAAGTGCCCTTTTTCATTACTTTAGCTTTAAATAGTTTCATACGTATGATTTTCTCTCACGATGCTTTACTACTGACGCTAAGCCTATATCATCATTGGATAAACACATTCAGCATAATGACATTAAACTAGGGGTAGAATATAGTGAACCTAATACGGACAGTCATATAAAAATAAGGAATATAAATGAGCGACAAACCGAATGACGATGGCTTAAGGGAGGCTGACGAGTCAAATAATCCATCAGTAAATGAGCCTAGCGAAAGCTCGCGCCCGCCGTTTGAGCGCAGGCAGTTTGGCGGTACAGAACGCCAATCAAAACCGTTTGATGAAGATGTGCCAATCTCCCGCAGCGATCTGAAAAAAGGAGCACAGGAGCTGTCAGAAAACAGTGTGGCTCATATTAATTGGAGCGTACTGATTGTCTCATCAGTTGTGATTGTGGCGTTTTCGATATGGGCAATTTTGATGCCTATCAATGCCAGTACAACGATGAAAACAGTCGTTGATTGGATTGCGACCAATCTTGGCTGGTATTACGTGATTACCATGGTGATGGTCATCGGTTTTGTGCTGTGGGTAGCACTGTCTAAAGCAGGTAGCATACGCCTTGGGCCTGATGATTCGCGGCCACAGTATAAACTGGGAACGTGGGCAGCGATGTTATTTGCCGCTGGGGTAGGCATTGACATGCTGTTTTTTTCAGTCACTGGCCCCGTCGTACAGTATTTGACCCCGCCGGCTGGTCTATTTATGCACTGCTTGGTATGGCAATGGGTTATTTTGCCTACCGTTGGGGCATGCCTTTATCCATTCGGGCGGCGCTTTATCCGCTGCTCGGTAAGCGGGTAAAAGGTCCTATCGGCCATGGTATTAGTATTCTTGCCTTGGTCGGCACAGTGTTCGGCGTGGCGACGACCATGGGTATCGGCGTGGTACTCTTAAACGTTGGTTTCTCAAAGTTATTTGGTTTTGAAGAAGGCTTAACGTTACAGATTGCCCTCGTGGTTGGTGCGGTTGTTTTGACCATTTTGGCCACCACTTCGGGGGTTGATCGCGGTATCCGCTGGATCTCCGAGCTCAATCTATGGAGCTCGGTGGCAATGATGGCGTTTATCCTAATCGCTGGCGAGACGGCGTTTTTGTTAAATGCCTTAGTTGAAAATTTGGGTCAGTTCTTTGTCACGCTACCTGCTCGGATGTTTAAAACCTTTGCCTATGTTCCCGGTAGTAGCGATTGGATGGGCAGTTGGACGCTATTCTTTTGGGCGTTTTGGCTCGCATGGGGGCCGTTTGTTGGGGTGTTTTTAGCGCGTATTTCGCGTGGACGCACATTACGTGAGTTTGTCATTGCCGCGATTACAGTGCCGGTATTATGTGACTTTATCATCGTTTCTTTCTTTGGTAATTCCGCCCTTTATGAGGTATTACAAGGAAATACCGCCTTTGCCGAGCTTGCGGTTCAAAGCCCAGAGCGCGGATGGTACGCGCTACTTGAGTTGTTTCCGGGGGCGACTATTTTGATAGCGTTAGCGACGCTTTCAGGATTGCTGTTTTATATCACCAGTGCTAACTCAGGGGCGATGGTGATGTCGAACTTTTCAACCTCTATCCCTGATCCAAGCGAAGATGGCCCAAAGTGGCTACGTATTTTTTGGGCGGTGTTGACGGCAGTATTGACCATCTCTATGTTGATTGCAGGCGGCGTCATTACCATGGAATATGCCACGCTTATCTTTGCTCTTCCTGTGACGATTATTGTTTATCTGGTGATGTTCTCTTTTTCTAAAGCGTTAAAAATAGAACGGGCTGAGCGCGAAGGTACGGTGCTGCGTCGTCCTTCTGTTACGCCAAGTGGCGGGCATATACCGGAGCGTTCTTGGAAGCAGCGCTTGGGACAAATGCTGGCTTATCCGAGCAAACGAGAAACAGAGCAATTTCTTGAGCGTGTCGTTCGTCCGGCGCTAAACGATTTCGCCAATGAGTTTGAGCGCCAAGGTTATAAGATTGATCGTGATAATATTCCTCATATAGCGGGCGATATTGATGTTGGTGGGCCATTATTAAAGGTATCTACTGACGCGCAAAACGACTTTTACTATCAAGTGTCTATGGTCGAGACGCCGTCACCGACCTTTAGTGGCAAGATGTCACCAGTTAGCGATGTTTATTATCGTTTAGAAGTAACGACGCAAACCGGCTCCGGCGGTTATGATTTGATAGGCTTGACCAAGCAGCAAGTGATTGATGATGTGCTTGAACAATATGAAGCGTATCTGACTTTTATTACCAGTCCGCCAGCGACAGATGTGAACACAGCCACCGCGGCAGTAGGAATTACAGGTAAAGGTTGATTGTTTATAACGGTCAAACGATGCAGATAATAGCGGCGCTGTTCTAGCCATCCGCTATCATCTGTCATGTATGTTAGGGCTGCGGCTTAAGCCTTGCTAGGATTATACTTTCTCAACGCCGCGATACGTTCATCAAGCGTTGGATGTGAGCGGAAAAGGTTAGCGATACTAAAGCCCGTAGACTGCCCAGACGAGATTGCAAACGCTTTCATGCTCTCAGGCATCTGGTCTGGACGCTGCTCAGAAGGACGCAAGGCATCCAGTGCGCTAATCATTTTTTCACGGCTGGCAAGCTTTGCCCCCATCTCATCAGCACGGAATTCACGTAGGCGCGAGAACCACATGACGATGGCAGACGCCAAAAAACCCAGCAAAATATCCATCACGATACTGGTGATGAAATAACCGATACCCGGGCCGTCCCCTTCATTTTTAAAGACAGTACGGTCGACGAAGCTACCAATAATACGCGCAAAGAACATCACAAAGGCGTTTACCACCCCTTGAATGAGCGCAAGGGTCACCATATCGCCATTGGCCACATGACCAATCTCATGCGCGAGCACCGCTTCTATTTCATCGGGTGTCATGCTTTGTAGTAGCCCTGAGGAGACCGCGACCAATGCTTGGTTTTTGTTCCAACCGGTTGCAAAGGCGTTTGGCTGAGAATTATTAAAAATTCCTACTTCCGGCATACCAATATTTACCACCTGTGCGTGTTTGGCGACAGTATCAACCAGCCATTTTTCCGTAGCATTTCTTGGCGTTTCAATGACTACTGTGCCCGTTGATTTTTTTGCCATCCATTTTGAGATAAACAGCGAGACCATCGAACCAACCATGCCATATATACCGCACATAATGGCAAGGCTAGTATAATTTAGCCCGCCTGCGCCATGGACGCCGCCAATCCCAAAAAATCTGGATAAAATACCAAACACGATGCTAAAAACCACAATCACCGCTAAGTTGGTTAATAAGAACAATCCGATACGCATCATGACGCTAACTTCCTCATTTAAGTTCAACTACATCTTAGAAACAACACCTTCACTAGAGTAAAGGGTAAAAATGAAACAAATGGCAATTATAACCTTCTATGGATAATAAAGCCGCTCATTCTAATATCAATCGTCACTTAAAACTTGTAGAGTAGGGACAACAGCGGCGTAAAGTGTTTAACTAATGAAGAATAAAAGGCGAAAAGCTAAATAAACACTGAATACTATAATAAGTAATTAAGCGCTCATTTATTATTTAATTCTATATAAGGTCTCATTATGAAATCTCTAGAACTAAAAGTACCGCCAGTCGCGCAAGTTATCGTTACTGCAGCGACCATGGCTGGTGTCTCTAAAGTCGCACCTGCTTTGAAATTTTCTTTGAAAGGTTCTGCGGCATTGGCAATGGGTTTGGGCACCATAGGAGTGGGTAGCGCCATTTTAGGTGTTACTCAATTTAAAAAAGCGCAGACCACACCCAATCCGCAAGCGCTTGAAAAAGTTTCAAGCTTAGTGACTAGTGGTGTGTATAAATATAGCCGCAACCCTATGTATGTAGGCTTGGTGCTTGTATTATTTAGCTGGGCACTATATCTGTCACACTTTCTTGCCTTTGTGTTGTTGCCCATTTTTATACTTTATATGACTCGTTTTCAAATCCAACCAGAAGAGCGGATGTTGGCACAGAAATTTGGCAAGGCTTATCAGGTTCATAAGGCAAAAGTCAGACGTTGGGTATAAACAGCGGGATAAAAAATAGCCAAAATTAATGTTAATAAAAAAGAAGAGCATGCTATGCAACTAGAAATCAATGTCGTCGACGCTTTTACGGATACCGTTTTTAAAGGCAATTCAGCAGCCGTTATTATCACAGATAATTGGCTTTCCGATAAGTTAATGCAGTCTATTGCTTTTGAAAATAATTTGTCAGAGACAGCTTTTATTGTATGTGACGATGATGGCATTTATCATATCCGCTGGTTTTCTCCTTTGACTGAGATTGCGTTTTGCGGGCACGCAACCTTGGCGTCAGCCTTTGTGTTATTTAACAAAAACCCTGATGTAGAAACCATTAAATTTTACGCAAAAGCGGTTGGTATATTGACCATCGTGCAAACAGACGATGGCAAAATACAAATGGACTTTCCTAATACTAAGCCTGAAAAGGTTAAAGATATTCCCGATAGCTTGCTGGCAGGATTGTCTGTTGCACCAGTCGAAGTTTATAAAAACACCCAAGCCTATTTTGTGATTTATAATGCTGAAGCCGATGTCTTAAACGTAGCGCGCGATAACGAGCAATTAAAACAACTTGCGCCGTTAAATGTGGTGGTCACCTGTCAGGCCACCTCCGCTGACTATAAGGATTACGATTTTATTTCACGTTATTTTTGGCCTGCCAATGGTGGCGATGAAGACCCAGTGACCGGTTCGGTTCATACGGGGCTCGCACCACTGTGGGCAGAGCGTTTGGGTAAAGATGAATTAATAGCTTATCAAGCATCAAAACGAGGCGGTATTTTAAACTGCGTCGTTGCAGGCGATAGGGTGCTAATTTCTGGTAATGCCGTGCAATATATGACAGGATTTATCACGGTTTAGGAGTGGTTGGTTTGACTGAATTAAAAACCGTTGGACTGTTTGCGCTGACTGCATTGGCTGAAATTATCGGTTGTTATTTGCCTTATTTATGGCTGCGGGAAGGTAAGTCGATTTGGCTGCTGGTTCCAGGTGCACTAAGCTTGGTCGCTTTTGTTTGGCTGCTGTCCTTACATCCCACCGCCGCTGGTCGAGTGTATGCCGCTTACGGCGGTGTCTATATCTCGATGGCTATTATTTGGCTTTGGACAGTGAACGGCATCAGGCCAACCACGTGGGATATTTTGGGTTCTATCGTCGCGCTCTTAGGCATGGCAATTATTATGTTTGCACCACGTCATTAGTGAATGGATTTTGCCAATATTGCTATTAGTAAGTGACTACTTACGCAGTCATTACGATTTGCTATAATGAGCCGCACGCCGATGTGTCGTCGCGGCAAACCCTTATAATATTCATTTTTAACACAGTAAAGCTTACTGTTTTGGTCAATTATTATGCGTATTCGTAAACTGTTCAAATTTGAAAATGCGCATATCGTGCGTAATTGTAGCTCTGAGCGCTGCAAACATTCTATTCATGGTCATAGCTATCAGATTGAGCTGATTCTTGAAGCTAAGCGATTAGACCATGGGCAGATGGTATATGATTTTGGTCTATTAAAATCGTCTATTAAAGACATTATTGATAGCTTTGATCATGCGATTTGCTTTTGGAATAAAGACGACCCTGAATATATCACCGCCTGTAAAAAATTCAGCGCGCGCTGGATCAGTTTGCCGGTATCGCCATCAGCAGAGCAGTTCTCACGCGTTATCTTCTTTTGGGCACAAGAAATTCTCAAACAAACCCAAATGCAAAACGGTGAGTCTGATGTCAGCGTTTACTCGGTGATTGCCCACGAAACCGCAACCGGTTACGCACAGTGCTTTGCAGACGATGTGGCAAACGCGCAAATGGGTGAGCTTCATCTAGAAGACTTTGAATTTAGTGAGCAAGTGAAGGCAGAATGGCATGACCCCGAGCTATATGCCAAATTGATTCGCGGTGGAAGCTTTATCAATCCATCCGTGACTATGCAAGTACAGACGCAAGTACAGACGCAAGTAAAGGAAGGTAAGTTTGATGCCTAATAATATAAAACAAGACCAACATGTGAAAACCTTGACGCTGCATTCTGAAGCAGATACCCAGCGCTTGGCGGTGCAATTGGCAGCGTTGCCCTTATCGGGTAGTATTTGGCTGTCGGGTGATCTAGGCGCTGGTAAAACCACCTTGACGCGTTATTGGTTGCAGGCGCTCGGCCATACAGGTGCGGTCAAAAGCCCAACTTATACCTTAGTCGAGCCTTATAGTATTGAGCAAAAAGATGGTTCAATTAAACCTGTTTATCATGCAGATTTATATCGTCTGCAAGACCCAGAAGAGCTGTCCTTTATTGGTTTTGATGAATATTTGGATGAAGCAAATGCCTTAGTTATTATTGAATGGGCCAGCCGTGCGGACAGCTATTTACCACCACCGAGTTTGTTTATTGATATGACGCAAGCCGATCGCGATGATAATGATAAAGAAGCGCGTCAGGTTGAGCTGCGACTATCGAAGGCGGGCCAAGCGCAAGGCTTAGATTTGTCTTCTCTTAACCTTTAGGTTAAACCGCATCACAGCCACTGAGGTTTTATAAAAGTATGACGCTCATTAATGCCAGATAATCCCTCCAATAGCCGCATCAAAAAACTATCGCCGCTGCTTATCAATCAATTGGCAGCGGGCGAGGTGGTGACGCGTCCTGCCGCTGTGGTCAAAGAGCTGCTTGAAAACGCGATAGACGCTGGTGCGAGCAATATTGAAATACGTATTACCCAAGGCGGCATGGGTATGATTGAAGTGCTGGATAACGGCACGGGTATTCATCCTGATGATATGGTCATGGCCATTACTCGCCATGCAACCAGTAAAGTGGCCGATGTGGCTAACTTGCATGGTATTACCACACTGGGCTTTCGCGGTGAAGCGTTGGCAGCGACGGCGGCAGTTTCTCGTTTGACTTTAACTAGTAGTCATGACGACAGTGGGATTGGTCGCCAGTTGCAAGTTGCCGGTGTATTGGACGAGGTGCCAAAATTGTTGCCAGTTGTGCATCAACGCGGCACGACTATCACGGTTAAAGATTTATATTTTAATGTGCCCGCACGCCGCGGCAACTTAAAATCTATTGCGACCGAGTTCGGTCATATCGAAACCATTGTCCGCGAAGTGGCTTTGGCGCGTGCAGATGTGGCGCTAACCTTGTTTCATGACAATAAAAAGCGGTTATCGCTGTCTTCAAGAGCAATGTCTGCAAATGATAACGATAATACCAATAGCAGCAATAATAACGCTCATCGTCTGCCTTTATCACGTCTTGAGCAAGCGACTGGGTTGACATTAACGGACAACGCTTTAGAAATATCCATCGACCTTACCAGTTTGATGCAATTGCCTAAAGACTATGTGAATAATAACTTTGCTGGTCAAGTGAGCATTAACGGTTGGTTATGGCTTAGCAATGACTCTCAAAGTACTTTTCCAAAATTAATTTATGTGAATGGACGATTGGTAAAAGAAGCGTTGATTAGCAATCAGCTGCGTCAACTTGCCCAAAGTGCGCAGTTATCAGGTATTGGCTACGCGCTGTATTTTGATTTACCAACTGATTGGCTCAATATCAATGTCCATCCGTCCAAACAGCGTATCAAAATCAGCCCGCTAAATAACATCATGGCGCATCTTAGTCATGCGATTCAAGCAAAGCTTAAAACGGTTGCTACCAAACAGAACATCAATCAGACCATCAATTCCGCTGATGAAAGTAGTCAGGTATTAGATAATCATCTATCTATCAATAACGCCTTTGCTACTGTAAGGCAACAGACGTCATCAGCCATTTATTCAGCGAAAAGTCAGCAAGTACAAGCGCCCAAACAGCCATATCAGTTGTCAGAAAATACCGATAATGCGCAATCATCAGAACAGGCTACTTTTACTGAAAATATAAATCCGGGTAGCACATTAATAAGCACGGCCAATACGTCACAAAATCTATCGATAAAAAATGCTCCTTTACCATATTGTTTGGAGGTTATTTTAAATACGAGTCATAATTTAGATGCAATTAAAAATGTCAGTGATAAAACGCTACCGTGGTTGCTGTTTTATAGTTGCAGCCAATTTTTTCTGATTGGCGCTGAAATATGGCAGGCGCAATTAAGCTTATTGTTTGAGTCGGATATATTTAGAGAGCAGGTTTCATTTAATGATGCGAATGCTGTCAATCAGCAGCTTACTGACTTAGCCACAAAAATGCCTACAGAAGATTTATGGGCATTTAACGCAGATATCGAAGACTTACTTGCTAAACATGCTTTTAAGTCTATAAATAACCAGCTTTTAATTGCGTTGATGCTATCATCTACAGCCATTTAGATGTCCATTGATTAGATTGAGGACACGTTTTAGTAGTCCTATAAAAAATAAAGGTAATCCTATGCAAATCTCGTCTGCTAGCTCATCTTATCGCCTCAATCCCAATTTGGCATATAATAGCGTGGTGTGCTTGATGGCACCGACGGCGAGTGGCAAGACAGCTCTAGCGTATGAGCTATACGATACTGGGCGTTATGAGCTGATTTCGGTCGATTCAGCATTGATATATCGTGATATGAATATCGGTACAGCCAAACCAACCGCTGCAGAGTTGGCACGCTATCCGCATCATTTGGTTGATATCATTGACCCGATGCAAAGTTATAGCGTCGCTGAATTCGTTAATGATGTTGCTCGTTTAATTGATAGCTGTCATAAGAAAGGTAAAATACCTTTGCTCGTTGGCGGTACTATGATGTATTACATGGCGCTTATTGATGGGCTATCGCCCGTGCCTGACAGTGATGATGACGTGCGCGCGCGTGTGGAGCAGTGGCGGCAAGACGAAGGTATTGGTGCACTATATGATTATCTAGGAAAAATAGATCCGATAAGCCACGAGCGTCTTAATGCGACCGATACTCAGCGTATCACGCGCGCGGTTGAAGTTTATCTGCAAACCAATATACCCATCAGTGACTGGCAGCAAAAGCCCAAACAAGCCTTGGCGCATAATCCCAATCAGCAATGGCATGCGCTGGCGGTGATGCCAGAACGTTCATGGCTACATCAGCGTATCGAGCAACGTTTGGATATAATGTGGCATGATGGGCTAGTGGCGGAAGTGATCGGATTGCTTGAGCAGTACCCTTTGACACCAAACTTACCCTCTATGCGCTGCGTCGGTTATCGCCAAGTGTTAGAATACCTAGTCCATATTAAGCATCCAATATTTAAACAGCCGCACTTGGATAAAGCGCAATTTTATGAGGCCTTTTCAGAAGTAGAAGCGGCGAGTGCAAGTAAACGACCACAAGACACCACTACTCAAGCGCTCGATCAGCCATTGACGCTCAGCGCTCAAACCGAGGCACTTGCTTGTCAGCAAATGCAAAATAAGGCATTATATGCGACCAGACAGCTGGCGAAGCGTCAATATACTTGGCTGCGCAAACTTACTCAGTTGCCCAATTTGCCTGATAATGCGGCAAATATTGCAATAAAGCTAAATGAAAACGATGACAAGCTTATGCGCGGTGATATCAAAATAAAAACGTTTGCTACTATGACCCAAGTAAGAGAGTATTTATATTAAAACCAAATCATATAAAGCGCGTTAATTAGCCCCGTAAAAAATAATGACAATTAGTTTCAAAATAAAGGTTGGATAACTGCTATAATTTAAATCATAGTAAAATAGTGTGAATTATATCGGTATCATTGCTTTTTTAACGGTCGTTAATTAACTTTTGTTGGTAGGAAGTCTTAAAAAATAAGCGGTTACTTAATTATTTACAATAATAACGTATTCACGGTAAAGTGAAATTATTTAACAAGAATTAGTGCTTATTTAGATACGTTTTATAAATAAAACTTATTATTGTATCTGCCCTTAGCCATTATAATTAAAGAAATACTTATAATAATTGGCACTAAAAATAATTATATAATATTTAGGAGAGATGTCATGTCAAAAGGACAAACTTTACAAGACCCGTTTTTGAACTCGTTGCGCAAAGATCGCATTCCTGTTTCTATTTTTTTAGTTAATGGTATTAAGCTGCAAGGTCAAATTGAATCATTTGATCAATATGTGGTGTTGTTAAAAAATACAGTGAGTCAAATGGTTTATAAACATGCCATTTCCACAGTTGTGCCAGCTCGTAATCCTAGAAGCAGCACGACGACTGGCACGGGTACGCAAACCTCAACGGGCGCACCTGCTGGTTACCAAGGTGGTATGAGTAGTGGGTTTGAGCGTGGTAGTAACCTTGCTGGTAGTGGCGGTTTTGAAGAGCGCGGCTTTGCCAATCGTAGTGGCTTTAATCGTGGCGGTTTTGGTCAAGGTCAAGATCGTGGGTTTGAGCGAGGTAGCTTTGGACAAGGTCAAGAGCGCGGCTTTGAGCGCGGCGGCTTTGGTCAAGATCGTGGCTTTGACAATTCTTCAGACAATGCTATGTTTGAAAACAAATCAAACGATGATATAGACGATAGCAATCAATAAACAACGCTATCTGGTGTGTATTTGATTGAAAGTATGTTATTAAAATGTTGTATAGCTGATTAAGACCTACTATTAATTATAGTGGGTTTTTTTTGTATAAATAGACGTATAATCATGGCTGAGCAAGCGACTATTTACCCTACTTAGTAAGTAGGCAATGATGAAAGCGACGTCTTGCCCTATATTATTAATATCAGCCATAGTATAGTAAAATGTTTCATTGATTCACGGAAAATATAGAGCTAACGTATGAGTAATCCGCACCGCAACCTGACCCATCAACAATTTATTAGCACTGCTATCGAAGCAATTCATACGGAGATGGCGGCGCTAGCATTGTTAACGGAACAAATCGATGATAGATTTGCTCAAGCCTGCGATATTATCCTAGCCTGCAAAGGACGTGTTGTCGTGACCGGGATGGGCAAATCGGGTCTGATTGGTCGTAAAATAGCGGCGACTTTTGCTTCTACGGGCACGCCAGCGTTTTTCATGCATCCTGGGGAAGCGGGGCATGGCGATTTGGGGATGTTGGTACAGGGCGATGTCCTACTGGCTATCTCAAACTCGGGCGAGTCAGATGAAATTAGAATGCTGCTGCCCGTGGTTAAGCGTCTAAATATTCCCCTGATTAGTATTAGCCGAGACAAACGCGGTATGCTACCACGAGCGGCGGATATCATTTTGACGCTAGGTAAATCACAAGAAGCTTGCCCGCTCAACCTTGCCCCGACTTCTAGTACCACAGCGACCTTGGCATTGGGCGATGCATTGGCTGTGGCTTTGGTACATGCGCGTAATTTTACTTCAGAAGACTTTGCCTTATCGCATCCTGCAGGCGCCTTAGGACGCCAGCTGCTGACGCGGGTCGAAGATTTAATGCATACCAATTCAGAAAATTTACCGCTTATTAATCAACAAGCACCGTTACAAGACGCTTTATTTACCATGTCTTCTGGGCGTTTAGGAATGACAGTGGTAACTGATGACGAACAAAAAGTCGTCGGCGTATTTACCGATGGTGATTTGCGCCGCGGCTTAGAAAAAGGCATTGATTTGCAAACCCCGATGCGTGAGCTGATGGTCAGCAATCCACGCCGCGTCAGTAAAGATATGCGCGCTTCCGATGCTTTAAGTGTGATGAATGAAAATGGCATTAGCCAGCTGCTGATTATCGATGAGGAACAGCGTTTGGAGGCCATTATTACGGTACATGACTTATTACAAGCCGGTGTTAAGTAGCCCTATTTTAATAAACAATGTATTAATAATGGGCACAATTAAGAAGTAACATATTAAAAAAGCCTTAATAAAAGAGTATTTAATAAGAATACGTCTCATAATAAAATCATTAATAAGAGAAAATTGATGCAAGACTTAATAAAAAAGGCCGGACAAGTAAAGTTATTGGTCATGGATGTTGATGGTATCTTGTCAAACGGTCAAATTATTTATGATGCCAACGGTACTGAAACCAAAGCCTTTTCGGTACAGGACGGTGTCGGCGTCAAATCGTTGGCGCGCTATGGTATTTTGACCGCTATTATTACTGGTCGTAGCAGTCCTATGGTAGACAAGCGTGCTGCTGAAATGGGTGTCAATTATATCGTCCAAGGTCGTGATGATAAGCTGATTGCATTGAATGAGCTATTAGCGACGCTTGATGCTGAGCTTAATATTACCGCTGCTGAATGTGCTTATATGGGCGATGATTTACCAGATATTAAAGCGATGCAAACGGTAGGCTTTGCGGCCACTGTCCCAAATGCCCATCAAGAGGTGATAAAGCGCAGTGATATGGTGACCACCCGCGCAGGTGGTACCGGCGCAGTACGGGAAATATGTGATCTTATTTTAAAAGGTCATGGTCACTATCAAGATTTTATCGCGCACTATACGCTTGATGCAGCGAAACCTGAGGATAACTTATCGTGAATACTCGTGTTTTAATCGTTCTGGCATTAATTATTGCTGTGATTGCTGGCTGGTTCTTTAAGCAGCAAGGGGAGATTACGCCGCCCGTTAGTATGGAACCGACGGATGTGGATTATGAAGCCACTGACATTAAGGCGGTACAGACTAATGAAAAAGGTGAGACCGAGTACGAGCTGAGTGCAGAATCCTTGACCCATAATCCTGTGACCAATAAAGATGAGATGAAAGGCATCACCATGAATTGGGAGCCATCAGACGAGCAGCGTTACCGTGTTGAAGCGGGCAGCGCCGCCATCAGTCAACAGACAGGTGAGATGAGCTTATCAGGTGGTTTTACTTTAGTTAGCGAAGGCAAAGCGGGCGAGTCTGATATTGAGCCGATTAAAGTCATGGGCACTACCTTAAAAGGCAATACCAAAACAGGTCAAGTCTATAGTGATGCGCCAGTAAAAGTTGAACAAGGGATGAACCGCTTTGAGGCGTCAAGCATGAAAGCCAACCTTGAAACTGGGGACTATGAATTTGGTCAAGTCGCGGTTGCATTTACGCCCGCGAAACGCCAAGATAAAGCTTTATTTTAACAGCAGCACCTAGCAGGAAGTTTGCAAACGCCACTACCCATAATGATACGAGTAACTTTTATGAAATCTACTTTTTTGCCTACTTTACGCTTGCTATCGACACGCTCTATCCAAGTAACACACGGTTTGCGAACGCTACCGATGCTAATGTTGTTAGCATTGCCGTTATACAGCCATGCCTTGCCATCAGATGCCAATCAGCCCATTAAGCTGCTAGCAGATAAGGCTACTTATAGTGAACGTACAGGTATCACCAGCTATTCAGGCACTGTCGTGATTACGCAGGGTACGTTCAAAATGACCGCCGATGATATTACGGTCAATCTCTCGCAAGGCCGTAGTATCAACTCGGCAGTCGCCACCGGCCGTCCAGCCACTATGCAGCAGGTAGTGACGCAAGAAAAGGGCTTGGCAAAAGGGCAGGCCAATAAGATTGATTATAATGCGGTCACGGGTATAGTGACGCTTACGGGTAATGCAAAATTGGTACAAAATGGCGCCAGTTTTGCCGGTAACGTCATTCGTTATAGCTTAAAAGCTGGCGATGTAGAAGCAACTGCTGGTGGCAGTCAGCGCGTAGAATTGGTCTTCCCGCCCAATAGCGGCAGCAACCGAAGCAGCATACGCTAAGCACAGTATTTTTAATATAAAAGTAAGCGATAGTAATACTAAAAACTTTGCAACTTTAACAGTAATTGACAGGTAAGTGATGAGCGATATTAAAAACAACGTTGTTAAGACTAATGAAATTCATAGCAACGAAATTAATAGCAACGAGCCTAATAATGGTTCTGTAGCGGCAACCAATAGCTCCGAGCCTGTCGCCCGTTTAACGATGCAAAATTTAGGCAAACGCTACGGCAAACGCTGGGTGGTAAAAGATGTATCATTTTCTGTTGAGCAAGGGCAAGTTGTTGGGTTATTAGGACCAAATGGCGCGGGCAAAACTACTAGCTTTTATATGGTGGTTGGACTGGTCAATATGGATAAGGGCCGTGTCACTCTAGGAAAAATGGATTTATCAAAATATGCCATGCATGAGCGCGCGCGTGCTGGTATTGGCTATTTGCCGCAAGAAGCTTCTATTTTTCGTAAATTATCCATTGAAGATAATATCTTAGCCATTCTGCAAACCCGTAAAGAATTAAGTACCGCTGAGCAGCGTCAAGAGCTTGAAAAATTGATCGGCGAGTTCCATTTAGAACATGTACGCAAATCATTGGGTATGAGTGTCTCAGGTGGTGAGCGTCGCCGCTGTGAGATTGCGCGCGCGTTGGCGGCCAATCCAAAATTTATCCTATTAGATGAGCCGTTTGCTGGTGTTGACCCTATCTCTGTTAGTGATATTAAAGACGTTATTTTAACCCTAAAAAATCGCGGTATTGGTGTACTCATCACCGACCATAACGTGCGCGATACCTTAGCGATTTGCGAAAAAGCCTATATCGTTTCAGAAGGCGCCATCATTGCGGAAGGGACATCGTCTGAAGTGTTAGAGAATGACTTGGTAAAATCTGTCTATCTTGGTAAAGACTTTCGCGTATAAGTACTTCGCTATTTAGTAGAGGTGAGTCTGTATAAAGCTTTATCTGAAACTTTAGCCAAATATCTAATTACTGCATGATGCAACGGATATTTGGCTATTTTCTCTTAACATCCATGCCCACTATAAATTGCTATCTACCTCTCATAATCTAATGCCTGGTTATTAAAAAAGGCACGTTCATTCTTTCTCTTAGTCTTACACCTAAGCTCGTATAGAGCATTCTAAAATTCTACTTATTATTCGCAATTTATTACTTTCGATTGACCAGTTCAATAAGGTTCATACGTTATGGCAAAAAATAAAAGCAGTTATGTCTGTCAGCAGTGCGGGGCGCATTTTGGCAAATGGGCGGGGCAGTGTACAGACTGCGGTGAATGGAACAGTTTGGTCGAAGCGCCAAATGTCAGTATGCCGCACCATAATAAGAGTAGCGCAAAAGCGAATGCTAGCCGAGCGGTTTCTCGTAGTGCGGGTGCACCTGCTGGCAATTATTCGGGTACGCACAGTGCGGTCATGCCACTCAATGCGGTAAGCGTGACGCTAGATACACGCCTGCCCACGGGCATTAGTGAGTTTGACCGAGTGTTGGGCGGCGGACTGGTGGCCGGTTCGGTCGTTTTGATCGGCGGTGACCCAGGAATCGGTAAATCAACCATTCTTTTGCAAACTGCGACCAATATGGCAAAGGCTGATTCATTGGCAGGTAGCGCGCTGTATGTGACAGGTGAAGAGTCGCTCGCCCAAGTAGCGATGCGCGCCAAGCGTTTAGATTTGCCAGCGGATAGATTGCGTGTGCTCGCGGAGACCAATGTTGAAACCATTTGTGCGGCTTTAACCCAAGAGCAGCCGGCGATTGCTATTATTGACTCGATTCAGACTATTTATACCGATGCCATTAATTCTGCCCCAGGCGGCGTTAGTCAAATTCGTGAGTCGGCAGCCATTTTGACCCGTTATGCGAAGCAAACTGGCACGGCCCTATTTTTAGTCGGGCATGTGACCAAAGAAGGCACGCTGGCAGGGCCACGTGTGCTCGAACACATGGTTGATACGGTTTTATATTTTGAAGGTCAGTCCGATTCACGCTTTCGTATGATTCGCGCGGTAAAAAACCGTTTTGGTGCGGTTAATGAGCTGGGCATTTTTGGGATGACCGATATGGGACTCAAAGAAGTCGCCAATCCCTCAGCGATATTCTTAAGCCGTTATGATAAGCCCGTAGCGGGTTCTGTGGTGATGGTAAGCCGTGAAGGCACCAGACCCCTGCTGGTCGAAGTACAAGCCTTGGTTGATGACTCACAAGGCTCACCAAGGCGTATGGCTTTAGGGCTCGACTTTCAGCGCCTATCAATGCTGCTTGCGGTCATGCATCGTCACGGCGGTATTCATACCAGCGGACAAGATGTGTATGTAAACGTCGTTGGTGGCGTTAAGGTGATTGAAACCGGGTCTGATTTGGCCGTGCTACTGGCTTGTGCTTCTAGTATCAAAGAAAAGCCTTTACCCTCATCACTTGCCGTTTTTGGTGAAGTCGGCTTATCAGGGGAGATTCGACCGGTTCCTAACGGACAAGAGCGCCTAAAAGAGGCAATGAAACACGGCTTTAAACACGCGATTATCCCTAAAGCCAATGCGCCTGCCAAAGATGCGCCGCAGTTTAAGGGTATCAATGTCATCGCGGTCGAGCGCCTCGATGATGCGATTGAAAGCGCATTTGAGTTATAGTTTTTAAAAGCTATCCTATGTTAACTATTTAGCGTTAAACGTTAAAAACGAAAAAGCGCCTAACTTTAAATGAGTTAGGCGCTTTTTTTAAAACTAACGTTAAGCAGTCTTTTCGATAAAAAACCGTTAAAGGTTTAAACCGCGAATGGTCTAAAACGTTAATGGTTTAAGAAGAGGGGCCTGAAACACGCTCAATAGAGACGTTACCCACACCTTTATTGGTAATACCAAGTTGCTTGGCAGCACCGTAAGATAAATCCATCACACGGTTACCATGGAATGGACCACGATCGTTTACTTTAACGACAACGCTTTTGCCATTGGTTTTATTGGTAACTTTAACGTAGCAGTTTAAGGGTAACGAGCGGTGAGCAGCGGTTAAGCCATTCATATCAAAGGTTTCGCCACTGGCAGTTTTACGGCCATGAAATTGACGACCATACCAAGAAGCCAAACCAGTTTGTTTAAATTTGCTTACAGAGTTAGAAGCTACTGCCGTTAAGCGCTCTAAAACATCTTCATCATTAGATACTTGGGCAGTGTCGCTGGCGAGCAATGAGCTGCTAAGGGCTAATGAAGTAGGCTGACGAGCAGACTTAACTAAGCTTGATGCGCCGTCATGTTGACGACTAAGTTCACCGAGTACACGGTCAATACGGGAGGCGTTATCTTGCGAAATCGTTGCAAGGGAGGTTTTTGATTCTACAGCATTTGCATTAGTAGCGATTGCAGAGCCAGCAAATAAAACCGCTGACATTGTAAGTAAACCAGATAAACGCTTATTCATAAATACCTCTATAGCATATACATTAGAACCTAACTCTAAAACCTCTTAGAGGGAGCGAGACAATATTAGACCACTCTAACAGTGTCGCAAACTCGAAAGCCGCTCTATCATCTATCTGTTTTATCACGATGATAGTAAAGATGGGCTTTTATAAGCTCTAACATATGGTAATTTTCATTTATATCATCATAAGTGGCTCGGGAATTATCGTTATATACGACTCGCAAAACCCACTTATGACACGCTCAAATGATAGTTAACAATAGTAATCAAACAACTAAAGTAAGGTTGCACCAATCGATAAAGGACTTTTTTGCATTGCTAAGTTAATAAAGGGTTTAAAGTATGTTGCGTATTACTTTGTTATTAAACCGTTAATTAAGTAGTGACTTTGCAAGCCCAAAATCTACAATTTGCTAACTATACGGACGAGCTACAACTGCAATATAATTAAATGATATCTTTCTTAGTAGCTATGTACGCGTTGTGTATCAAACTACAATAAAACGAGGGTAACGCAATTATTTGTAAAAAACAAGGAATAAAACCTAACAGTACTAATCGGTCACTAATAGAGCTTTACCAGTGTTTTGACAAAAAATTAAGAGGGTAATAGCTATAGATAACAACAACTTATGGTTATTTTTGAAGCAAGAAAGTTAAGGTTTTAATAGTAATTTATGTAGAATTAATGACAAATAAGAAAGGCTTAAAAAAGTAGATATTCATTTAATTTGAGCAATTTCGTTGTTACATTCGATTACTTAGCCCAGTACATTTTTCTTCAGTTTCTAGGCTGATTTGTTAACGTATCATTTTAACCCTGTCTATATAAGGGAGTTATATAGACATTTCAACCCAAGTTTATAGTGATTATCGAATGTAATATTGGTTATTAAAAATGGGTAGTGTATCAAAAAGTATGCTGAGGAAATAAAAGGAGGGTGACAGCCAAAGCAAGATGATATATTTGAGGTTATGAAGACACAAATACAGATCAATTGCCCCGACTGTCACAGTCCCAGTTTTTCGATACACGGCAAAAAAAGCTATGGCAAGCAC